>CAYNXT010000085.1:0-7084 GCA_964401235.1 uncultured Planctomycetales bacterium | reverse complement strand
CCGATCTGCCTCCCGGAACTTGGCCCAAAACCGCCCGGCCGAAGCCGACCATGATTGCGGAAAATACGCCGGAGCCAGCCGCGGGGAGCACCACGCGCCAAGCGGTCTGCCAGGGCGAGGCACCGCACGCCAGCGAGGCGCCGACTAGGTGCTTGGGCACCGCGGAAAATGCGTCTTCGCAAATCGTAAAAATAATCGGGATCACCGCAAATCCCATGGCCCATCCGACGACCAACGAATTGCGTTGATCATACCGGATGCCGGTGGCCTGCAGCAGCCACGCCTCGATGTCCCCTTGAAAGAACGCGCGCTCAGCCATGGGGCCAACTGCCGCTGCCGCCAGCATGCCCACGAGGATCCAGCCAAGGAGCATCCAAAACTCGTGCTGCCTCGCCGCGCGCTGCACGAAGAGTCCCGGGGCTTGACGAGAGGCCAACAGACCGGCCATCGCCACCGTCGCGATCACCGGAGGCGCAATCAACACGGCAACCAGGTGATCTTGAACCAGGGGGGCCAACAGCACGCCGGCCACAAAACCCAACACCACGCTTGGAAGTGCCGCCATCAGCTCGATCGTTGACTTAACTCGATTGCGCAGTCGCTTATCTAAAAATTGGGAACAGTAGAGTCCGCTGAAAAGGGCCAACGGCACGGCAAACAGCAGCGCGTAACACGTTCCCTTGAGCGTACCGAAGACCAGCGGGGCGAGACTGAACTTGGATTCGAAATCATCCGTCCCTCCGCTGGACTGCCATACGTAGTCCGGCTGCTCGTAGCCTTCGTACCACACCTTGCCAAAGAGCGCGCGCCAACTGATCTCCGGATGCGGATTATGAATGCGATGATGATGGAGCGCGCCATTGCGATCCACTGCGACGACGCCGTTGGCTTTCGGGGCAAAATCAAGGGCCACCGCTTCGGGTCCTACGTTGAAGGAGGCGAGCGTCCGTTCCGAGGTCATGAAATGCAGCCGCGCGTCGCCATCGGCCGCCACAGTGATAAACCCCTTGTCGCGTGGAGACGGCGCAATGGAGACGACCGCAGTCTGATGGGATGGAAAGGGATGAATCTTGGTCAGTCGCCAGCCGTCTCCCTGCTCGTTGCTTCGTACCAGCGACCAGGTCGCTACGCTGCCATCGCTACCTCCTACCACGACGGAACGCCCGCCCAGCAGATAGGCTAGTGCGGTGACCGCACCCCCCCGCACCGCCTCAATGGTTTCGAGCAACGCGGGCTCGCCCTCCTGGGAGACCTGCCACCGAGCGATCGTGCCGGTAGAAGTTCCCAGCAGTACCTGATCAGCATGTTCGTTGACGAGGAGTCTCGTGGCCCGTTCACCCGCCGGCAGGGACAGCGGTACACTCTCGAGTGTTCGACGAGGCGGGCCAATCAGCGGTTCATGCATCTGCAACCGCGTCAGCACCACATGCGCACCCTGAAAAACAATCGCGGCCAGGAGAGCGTAATCGCCGCTGCGGCGATAACCCAGCTGCTCAATGGGAACGCCCGGGGTGGATTGCACCATCAGCTCAGGTTCCACGACCGCTTGAATCGTCCGCTCGGCCCCCTGAAACACTGTCTGCAATCCCATCGTGCCGATCCACGCGTCACCCTGCCGCGTTCCAAGAACGACGGTGGGTTCGCGGAGAATCCGAGAGACCGCGCTGATCTGTTGACCTTCTAATTCAAGAAGCGGAACGGGTTTGTCTGCTCTTGAGCGTTGGAGAGAAACCGCATGGACGGTAGGAGCCTCTCCAATGATCAGCGCCCGCTCTTGGTGTTCGTCTACCATGACCGCGTACGCCTGTTGGCCTGAGGGCAGCACTGACTGCGTTGGTTCAGGGTTCACGCGCGCGCCTTGGAACAAGGGGAGGATTGCAAGGAAGAGAAATACGCCAATACCTAACACCGCGCAGATGATGGCGATGCCGCTGAAGGAAATCAGCGAGCGGGCCAAGCGATCCAACAGTTTCATGCGGCGCTGAAAGACCAGAGCGGCCGCATCGCGTGGTCGTGCTGCGTGCGGCCGCCCTGCCGTTGGAGGTGGGGACTCCGCAACGGAAGAACCGGGCATTTACTCTAACTTTTTCATCTCAACATCCACGATCTCTTTGGCCAGTGGAATAAACCCGTCCTTCACGACCACCTCCTGCCCCTCTTGACTGAGCACATACGTGATGAACTGCTTGACCAATGGATCAAGCGGCTGGCCAGGGGCTCTGTTGATATAGATGTAGAGATAACGGCTCAACGGATAGCTACCGGCATACACATTGTCCGCGTTCGCCTCATAAGGTTTAGAGCTTCCTTTCGGCGCAATCGGCACCAGTCGTACGCCGGCGGTCAGATATCCCATGCCGCTATAGCCAATCGCGTAGCGGTCATTGGTCACGCCTTCGATAACGGTGGCCGAGCCAGGCTGTTCTTTCACCGATCCTCGGTAGTCGCCTTTGCACAGGGCATGTTCCTTGAAGTAGCCATACGTGCCGGAGGCTGAATTGCGGCCGTAGAGGCTGCTGGGCTGCGCCCACTCGCCGGTAAGACCGAGCTGATCCCATCGCGTGATGTTCTGCCCGCCGCACGCGCGGGTACTAGAGAAAATTCCGTCGACCTGCTCAATGCGGAGGCTTTGGATCGGGTTGTCCTTGTTGACGTACACACCCAGCGCATCGAGGGCCACGCCGATCGCGGTCGGCTTGTAGCCGTATTTCTTCTCAAACGTGTCGATTTCGCTGGCCTTCATGGGGCGAGACATGGGGCCCAACTGAGCCGTGCCGGCGATGAGTGCCGGTGGCGCGGTGCTGGACCCTTTGCCCTCAATCTGCACCTTGACGTTGGGATACTGCCTGGCAAACCCCTCGGCCCAAAAGGTCATGAGGTTATTCAAGGTATCTGATCCGACGCTGGTGAGATTGCCGGAGACCCCTCCCACGCGCTGGTACATGGGCAATCGAACGTCAACCCCGGCACCAGTCTGCGCCGCCGCCAATCCGGCGACGCCGAAGGTCAGCGCCATGCCGAACAAGCCGATGAGGTGTTTACGATTCTTCATCGCTGGTCTCCTTTCCTTCCTCTGGGCTTCTGTGGAATTCCGTGTCATCTGTGGTGCTAGAATTTCGTCACCCAGTCCATCTGGACGCGGTCTTCGTTGGTCTTGGCACCCTTCAGTTGCTCGGCTTTGAGATATTTCACCCCAAAGGTCGAGTTCTTCAGCGTCGCTAACGTCACCCAGAATCCATGGCCTTTGCTGTTGGTGCCGCCATCGTTGAAGTCCGAATCGGTGAACTCATCAAACGCGGCATCCTCTTCGAGCTCCTGGTAGAAGTAGCCGCCTTCCCAGCCGTTCTTGAAACTCCAAGGGGTCGTGGCTTTGCCTAACTTGAAGCCGGCCTGAAACCCGTCGTTTCGCTCGGTTCCGGCAGAGACGTTATGCACCCAATCGCCGAACCCTGCCACTGGAATGCCTCCCACCATGGACGCCAGCTCTACCGACGGGTTCAATTGATTGAAATCTTTGGCACCTGCGGTATTTTGGCCTTCCCGGGTGATGGGATCGGTGCCGGCTTTGGCCGAATTCGCGACGTTGCGGTAGTCATGGTACGCTAGCGCACTGGTCAGCTTCAAATTCTTCAACGCTTCCTCTTCAGCATCCGGCAGTAGTTTGACCGATGCCCCACCTTGCGCCACCCAGAGGCTGGCTGACTCGGTTTCATCGGTATCAAGGGAAAAGAGTCCGCCGTTGGCAAACAGTGTGGCAGGACCAACCTCTTGGCTGATATTGGCAGCCCCACCGTCCCAGGTCAGATCACTGTCCCACACGAGCGGCCCGACGGTCCACAGCGGGTTCTCCATCATCCCACCGGTGAGTTGTAGCTTGCTAATGCCGGGCATCTCCGGCGTGTATTGGAGATAGGCCTGATCAAGAACGATGGTCTTTTTGTTAAAGAAGGTGTCAAAACTTTGGTTGGTCGATACCGGATCTGACGTGCTGCCGGTGGCAATGCGAGCAGCGACTTTTAATTGGTCGTTGACTTTGGCCTCAACCCCGTACCGAAACCGGATGCGCTGGCGGTTGCGGTCTGCGCCGGTGGTGACTTTATTCCGATACTCGTTGCGCAGGCGAATATCGCCTTTCCATTTCCAGTTGCGCGCGGAGTCCGGCACGATCTCTTTGGTCAACTCTTTATTGCGGGTTTCTTTTGTTTCTGCAATCTCTCGACGAATCAGTCCAGCTTCGACGTTCGTCAGGACCCCTTTCTCCACCAACTTATCGAGCAAAATATCCACTTCACTTGCGGCCCCAGCAACCCCGGGAAGGCTACCAAGCGCCAAGGCGCCCACTAGCATCCACTGCGTCCAGTGCTTCATCGGCCGTTGGCCTCCTTTTTTGCAAGGGTGGAATTGTGGCTTGAGAGTAGTCTAGCGGAGGAGGGTTAGGTGCATGTGAGCACCAAGTAAGGTCTGTGTAAGACTTCAGATGACGGATTGAGGAGCGGTGGGGGGAGTGGGAAGGGTCAGGGTGAAGATTGAACCCTGGCCGAGCTGGCTTTGGACGCTCACCGTGCCGCCGTGCGCCTCGACGATATGCTTCACGATGGCCAATCCTAAGCCGGTTCCGCCTAGCTCGCGGGAGCGCGCCTTATCCACACGATAGAACCGCTCGAAGATGCGCGGAACGTCGGTGGAGGGAATGCCGATGCCGGTATCTTCCACCCAGATGCGCACTGCGCGTTCTGCGGGAGTGGCTCCTACAGTGATCGATCCTTGGTCTTTGTTGTATTTAATCGCGTTATCGATGAGATTGATCACGACTTGCCTCAAACGATTCGCGTCCGCTTGGACGACGAGCTCCTTGGGCACTTCGAGATCAAGGTGCAACTGCCGACGCTCCCGTTGCGGCCTAAAGGACTCCGCCACCGACTCTACCAAGGGCCTCAAGGAAACCGTCTCACGCGTCAACGGAATGGCTTGAGATTCTAGTTGCGAGAGCGTGAGCAAATCATCGATCAGACCGCTGAGCCGTGCGGCATCCTCGTCGATCAACTGGACAAATCGGCGGTTGTTGGCTGGATCATTCAAGGCGCCCTCTAACAGGGTTTCGGTCAGGCTGCGAATCGAGGTCAACGGACTCTTGAGCTCATGAGATGCATTGGCCACAAACTCTTTGCGCAGCTGATCATATCGAAACTGGTCCGTTACATCTTGAATCACCAGAACCGCGCGCGGTCCGCTCGGGCTGCCGGTCTCGCATGGCACGCCGTGAAACTGCAGCATGCGCTCAGGGGGCTGCAGCAAGGTCAGCAGGCTAGTGGCGTGGCGCTGACTTGCCAGTACGCTATGGACGAGCTCCTGGACCGGCGCGTGCCGGATGGCTTCAAATATCGTCCGACCGATCACCTGCGACGGGGTAACATCAAAGAGCCGGCCGGCGGCCGGATTCACCAGCAGGATGCGCCCCTGGCCATCCATCGCAATGACCCCTTCTGCCATGCTTTCTAAAATGGCGGTCGCCTGGTTACGCTGGCTGGTGAGCTCTCCAATGTGCTCCTGCGTCGTCTGTTCCATCGTCGAGAGCGCGCGGTTCATCACTTGTACTGCACGAGTGCGTTGGAGCGTCCATCGACTCAGGATTCCAATCACTATCGCTGCCAGCAGCAAACGCCAGAGCAGTGAAGGAAGCCACGCCAGGAGGACCATCAGCAGCGCAGAGATGAGCCACGCGCTATTCATCACTGACCAACCGGTAGCCGACGTTTTTAAGAGTGAGAATACGGCGAGCGACCGGGTTGAGTTTTTTGCGAAGTTGACTGATGTGCAAATCCACGGTGCGGGTTTCAAGATCGACCGCACGCTCATAACCCCAGACCTTCTCGAGAAGAGCTGCGCGGCTAAGGACCCGCCCCTTAGCATGAATTAACGCGCGGAGCAGGTCGAATTCTTTCGAGGTGAGCTCCACCGGCTTGCCATGTACAGACACCACGTGCTTTGTCCACTCAACCCGCAGCGCGCCCAGCGAAAAGACTTCTACCTCCTCGACCGAGCCAGCCAAACGCCGCAGGATAGCTTTCACCCGCGCTGTCAACTCGCGGGGACTAAAGGGCTTGGTGAGGTAATCATCCGCTCCCATTTCCAGGCCGAGCACCTTGTCTGTTTCATCGGACTTGACGGTCAACATCATGATGGCGATGTGCTTGGTCTTGGCATCCTGCTTGAGCAGGCGGCAGACCTCCAGCCCATCGACCTCAGGCAGCATCCAGTCCAGGATCAGCAGATCCGGCAGCTCGCGGCGCGCGAGCTCCAGCGCTCCGGCTCCGTCAGAGGCCACCAGCGTTTTGAACCCTTCTTTCTCAAGGTTGTACTTGACCGCCTCGACAATGTTTTTCTCATCATCCACGACGAGGATTTTCGCTTTCATGGGCTTGTGGATATCATACCGCACGCTTGGAGAGGCGCGCGAGGAAAAAACCTTCCATCTCCGGGCTCGGCAGGATCCGCCGCGCCTGTGAAAGCGACGGATCGAACGCGCGTCCATCCCATTGCGCCAGCCCAGCCATAAGATTTCGGCAAGTCAGCGCGCAGGGCTCAAGCGCGATGGTCTTGCCGAAACGCTCTAGCGCCCATTGGATCACCGCCTCATTCTCCTCCGGCGCAAAGGTGCAGGTTGAATAGACCAGCACGCCTCCCGGACGCAACGCGGCAATGCCTGAAGCCAGCAGCCGTTTCTGTTTGCGCGCCATCTCCTTGATCTTGCGTAGCGACCAGTAGTGGTACGATTTCGGCTCTGATGTCAGGAAACGGCCTTCCGCGCTGCACTGGGCATCGACGAGGACGCGATCATAGGTATCGGGGGAGCGCGCTCCCAGCACTTCGCCAGGGGCCAAGATGGTCTCGACATTGTGCGCCCCTTGCTGTTGGAGATTGGCTCGTAGCTTGAAGAAGCGCGCGCGGTTGTTGTCGTTGGCCACAATCTTGCCTATTCCCTGCATCAGACAAGCTATCTGCGTCGTTTTGCTGCCAGGCGCTGCGCACAGATCGAGCACCATCTCCCTCGGCTGTGGCTCAAGGACGAGGGGCCGCGCTTCGG
>CAYNXT010000084.1:0-7357 GCA_964401235.1 uncultured Planctomycetales bacterium | reverse complement strand
GGAATTTACATTTAATGTAAAAATAGTGCTTGACAAGGGGGGCTGGATGAGATATGAGTAATACACAAATTATATTTGCTAATGAAAACCCTCCGACGCGCTTCCAGAACGCACCGCGGCTTAGCCGCGAGCACCGCGCTAGCCCTCACGGTTGCTCAGTTTGCCCTGCCTCAAGTAGCCGAGGCCGCACCGCTGGGCTCCTCAACCGCCTCAGCCGGCTCAGCGTCTTCTCCTATCGCAACCGCTATTCAGAGTTTCCAGCCTGATCTCTTCACTGGACGCGCCACGAGCGCGGTACCGATTGCCGTTCCCCAAGGCCGCAAGGGTCTGCAGCCAAGCCTAGCCCTCGCGTATGCTTCTTCTAACCGCAATGGCTGGCTTGGAGTTGGTTGGTCGCTAGATGTAGGCTATATCGAACGCTTCACGAAGAATGGAATCCCAAAATATGATGGCTCGGATGTGTTCACATTCATGTTCCAGGGCATCAGCTCAGAGCTCGTGCGGATCCCTGATGGTACTTACCGGGCAGAAGATGAAGGGCTCTTCTTACGATTTGAGGATAAGGGCCTCTCCGGCTGGGAGGTACGAGATAAGTCAGGCACGCGCTACTTCTTTGGGCAGGATGTGACTTCTCAAATTCAGGACAGCGGCCAAGTGTTTCGTTGGGCGCTGGATGCAGTGCGCGATGCCAACGGCAATACCCTCACGATCACGTATACTCGCGATCAGCAACAACTGTATCTGAGCCGGATTCGCTACACAGGACATGCGCCAACAGGCCTAGCACCTACAAATCAGGTCGACTTTATCCTTGAAAACCGCCCTGATGGCGAAACCAGCTACCGCAGCGGCTTTGGCTTCACCACGGCAAAACGACTGAAAGCCATCGAGACGCGCGTTCTCGTTGACGACTCCTTAACACTCACTAGGCGATATGAGCTGGCGTATACCCAAAGCCGGCGTACAGGACGATCGCTGCTGAGCTCGGTCACGCAAATAGGCGCTGATGGCGTGACCAGCCTGCCACCGAGCACTTTTTCCTATCAGGACGACGAAGCCCCCACGTACGCCATCACCCGCAACAATCCCACGATGAGTAGTGTCACTTGGAACGTGCGCAAGGCGGTCATGGACCTGGGCCATGAAAATTTTGGGTGCGTCGATCCCTATAGCGGGTTACCATGGAGTGCTCCTACCGTCGTCAGTGGTTCTGCCGACCTGGGTTGTCTCAGCGCGACGGTCGGCAGCGATGGCCGGGTGAGCCTGAATGGCTGCCAGGATCATTTCGGCCATGCGTGGATATTCCTCTATGCAAATAGCCCTCGCACCATCTCGGTGCCCTTGAGCAGCCAGGAAGCTGATGCGTGCGTATTCCGGGAAGACGCCAACGGCGTGCAGCGCGTGGACTCAAGCAGCACCGTGCTTGAGAGCGGATGGTCGGTCTTGCATGTGACCGGCTATAATCAGCACACCGGCTGGAGCAGCCAACTCACAAGCGGCTTGAGCAGCCAAGCGGAGATTCTCAGCCCGATCCAGTTTCTTAAGCCGCAGCTCAGCGGCGATGTGGATGGCAACGGCACAAGCGACTTAATCGCCTTTGATGCCACAAAGGGAACCTGGACCGTCTCATGTGCTCGCACATGCACCCTCTCGCCTGGAGGGGCCTGGCTGAGCGGATTTGGCAGCACTTCCTCGATTCCCCTGTTGGGTGACTGGAACAGCGATGGGTTCACCGACATCGGCATCTATTCAAGCGGATCTTGGGAGTTTGCAACCTCTACAGGGATGAGTTTTGAGCGTGGCGCGATGAGTTCGCTGAGTTTTGGCAGCGGCACGCCGCTCACCGGCGATTTTAACGGCGACGGACGCATGGATCTTGGCACCTATGACGCTCACCTCTGGTCTGTAGCACTGGCAACCGGCGATAGCTTCTCATCAGCAGGGTCGTTTGCACGAACGTTGGGAGCCGGCAACAACAGCACTCCGTTGACCGGAGATTTCAACGGCGATGGGCTGACCGATATTGCGACTGTGGACCAAGGCACCGTGTCCGTCGCGCTGTCCAATGGCTCCCTGTTCGTGTCAGCACAGAATCCTTGGTTGAGCGGGTTTGGCAGCGGCAACTACACCAGCGCGGATGTCAACGGCGACGGCCTCACCGACGTGCTCTCGTACGATAAAGGATCCGGCCAGGTGCGCTATGCCCTCTCGACTGGCAGTCAGTTTGGCGCAGTCGAGACATTACCGGTTACCTTCAATCTGCGGGCGGCTGATGATGGCATCCAAGTCGGCGATTTCAACGGCGACGGGCTGAGCGACCCAGCGGTGTTCAACGCCGTCACGGGCAATGCCGAGCTGGCAAGCTCTCAGGGTCGTGCGCCGGATGTGCTTCGTGAAATCCGCAATGGCGTTGGAGGGGTCACCGGCCTGAGCTACCGCAGCTCGGGTGAGTTGGGCAGTCCCCTGCCTTTTATCTTCCCTGTCGTGTCTCAGACGACGATCTCTGATGGCTTGGGACACGACTATTCCACGACCTACAGTTACAGCGGTGGCCGGTATGATGCGCCGAGCAAAGAGTTCCGTGGCTTTGCCCGTGCGGAAGTTCGTGATGCCGAAGCGAACGTCGCCATCACGGAATTTCATCAGGATGAGCACAAGAAAGGCCGCCCGTTCCGCACTGAATTTCGTGATGCGTTCGGGAACCTCTGGACCAAGCAGGAACATGTATGGAGTTGTCTTGAGCCCTATCCTGGCGTCCACTTTACAAAGCTTGATCAGAGCGACGCGTTCACGCACGACGGCGATGCGACGTTTCGTCAGGTTCGAAGCACATTCGCCTATGACGCGCATGGCAACGTCGTCAAGACCAACCAAGAAGGCGACGTTGCAGTCACTGGGGACGAACGCTCCACTCGAACTGAATTTTTCTACGACATCCCCTCTTGGCTGCTCAACAGGCCATCGAAAACACAAACGCTCGATATAGCGGGAACGGTCGTCGCACAGCGACGCTTCTCGTACGATGGAGCTGGTAATCTCGCTACAGAAGAAGAATGGATTAACGGGCCAACCGGTGAAACCTGGTTGACCACCAGCCTCATCTACGACAAGTACGGCAACGTCATAACAATCACCGACGCTCGAGGCCGCACGACCACCAACGGCTACGACAGTTCCCACACGTACCTGACGGACATCCGAAACGCGCTAGGGCATACGCGCCGGCTCGTGTATGATCCGCGCTTCGGCCAAGTCACCAGTTCCACGGATCAGAATGGTGTGACCACCACAACGGTCTATGATGCGCTAGGCCGGGTCGTTAGTGTCATCGGACCAAACGATACCGCCGTGCTGCCTACCATCCGTTATGAATATGATCTTCTGATGGTGCCGGTTCGTACCACCGTCCACACCCGCATTGAAAGTGGCCAGGCCGACGAGCTGACCGCATATAGCTTTGCCGATGGCTTGGGCCGCACCGTCCAGACTCGCAGCCCGGCCGAGGACCCTTCGAAGCAAGTCGTCACAGGTGCCGTAGAGTACGATGTGCGCGGCCTTGTCATTAAACAGTGGGTACCGTATCTCTCCAGCGCATCGAGCTCGTACGTTCCCTTGAACCTCCAACCTACAGCTTCCAACCTAGCGGCTGTTTCCTACTCATATGACCCTCTTGGTCGGTTGCTAACGACAACAACTGCTGACGGCTCTGCGAGCTCTCTCAGTTACGACGACTGGACTCTCACGAGCACGAACGCTAAGGGGCAGCAGACCCGCCGCATGAGTGATGCCTATGGGCGACTGGTGCAAGTGGAGGAATTTTCCGCCAACGGCGGATCCGCCTCTGGCGGAAATGACGCGGACATCTATACCACGATGTACACCTACGACACCCTTGATAACTTGATTCAAGTGATCGACCACGCAGGCAACACGTCTCGAATCGCTTACGATTCGCTTGGCCGAAAGATCGCAATGGATGATCCAGATATGGGCCACTGGACTTACGCGTATGACGCGGTGGATAATCTAGTCAATCAAACCGATGCCCGCGGAGTAGTAATCACCTTCACATACGATCCACTTAATCGGCTCATCCGAAAAGAGTACGCAGATGCTCCTCTCATCTCTCACCTCACCCCTGTCACCTATACGTACGATGACCCTGCAAAACCCTTCTCCCTGGGCAAGCTCACTGCTATTATGGATGAATCCGGCTCCTCCTCGTTTGAGTACGACAACCTTGGCCGCTTGGTCAAAGAGGAAAAAGTGATTGACGGTACGCCGTATACGGTTCACCGTTCTTACGACTTACTGGGCCGCCTCACCGCGCTCACTTACCCTGACGGCGAAACCGCTACCTACAGTTATAACGCCCAAGGCGGCCTCGAAACCATCGATTTGTCTCACTCACTCACCTCCTCACCTACTCACCTAATCACCGCAATTGATTACAACGCCGCCGGCCAGCTCACCACGATCACCTACGGCAACGGTGTTACCACCGACTACTCCTATGATCCCCAAACTCTCCGCCTGTCTTCACTAGTCACTAGCCACCAAACACTAGCCACTACATTGCAGGATTTCTCCTACTCCTTTGACCCGCTCGGCAACATCACCGCTATCACCGACCGCGTCCACACCGGTTCGCAAATATTTGGATATGATGCGCTCAATCGGCTGACAAAAGCCACCGGTAGCTATGGGATCTTCACCTACGCGTATGATCCCATCGGCAACATGATCGAAAAAGAAGGCGTGACGATGCGCTATGGGGAGTCCGGCGCAGGTCCCCATGCGGTCACGTCTGTGGGTAACGGGCTCGGGCCTGGTGGTGCGGAGTTGTCGCTCGCCTACGATTCCAATGGGAATCTAGTGAAGAAAGCGTCTCCGGCCTCCGGCTCCGAGCTCACCGCCCAGCTCTTGCGCTACGATGCGGAAAATCGCCTGACTGAAGTGGCCACTACTCAGGAGGAAACGCTCAGCGTGACCTTCCACCCGGGTTGGAATTTCTTCTCCCTTCCTGTCATTCCTGAGGATGGCTCTATCAGCGTTTTCTTCCCTTCATTTACGCAAGACTTTGAACAAATCGCTCGGCTTGTTCCAACCTCCAGCCTAGAGCCTTCAGCCCCACCTCAATTTGAACACTACGTTGGCAACTCAAAATTCGATCAGTTTACCCAGCTTGAGTACGGGGTGGGCTATCAGATCTATTGTAAGGCTGCTCAACCAGTGACTCTTGCCTTCAAGGGCAAGCTCCCCACTGAACGCCCATCTAAGTCGCTTCCCTCAGGCTGGCATTTGCTTCCGGCCTTCAGTCTTGAGCCTCGACCTTCCAGCGACGTTTTTGGTAACCTCAACTATGACCAACTGCTCGCTTATGACTCAGCCGGCCAAATGCTCAAACCGGCGACGCAAGTTGAAGCCGGAGGCGCCTATTACGTCCATCTGCGCACTGCTGGAACATTCCGACCCGCTCTGCCCCGCGACCTCTCTACTAAATTCATCTACGATGGCGATGGGGGTCGCGTCAAAAAGATTACGCCATCCGGCACGACGACCTTCCTGGGCCAAAGCTTTGAGAAAGATCCTACCGGCAACACCACGAAATACATCTTCGCCGGCTCTCAACGCATCGCGGCCATCTCCAACGGCTCAACTGATCAACCGGCCAACCGGCAAACGGTGTTCTATCACGGCGACCACCTCGGCTCCTCCAACGTCATCACCGACGCCCAAGGTGGACTGACTGGCGTCTTTGAATATACGCCGTATGGGTCGTTTGCACCCACTAGTCACCAGCCACTGGTCACTAGTCACTACTTTACCGGCCAACGTCTGGATGATGAAACGGGCTTCTATTTCTATAACGCCCGCTACTATGATCCTGAGATAGGGAGGTTCATCAGTGCAGATACGCTCGTTCCTGATTCCTCAGATCCTCAGGCGTTCAATCGCTACTCCTATGTGCGCAATAATCCGATTCGATTCGTGGACCCTTCTGGCCATGGATGGCTTAAGAAGTTCTTTAAACAAAGCTGGGAATCCCTCAAAGGCTATTTCCACGATCCGGGAGATTTCTTCAGAAGGAAGGTCCTCGATCCCTTGATTGCTGGAGGAACAGCCTTGATCTTCTCAGGCGGCAATCCCATCGCCGCGGCGGCTGCCATAACTGCTCATCGAGTACTTGATACGGGTGAGGGAAGACAAGTCATCAGACGCGTCGGGAACGAAGTCTTCGATGATGCTTTTGGGTTGAGCCCGAAGGTGGCGTATATCCTCTCATCGGTCACGCTTCATGCAGCTGCCACTCTGGCCTTTGAAAGCGCCTTCGCGCACCTTAGTGGCGCCAGCCCTGCTAGTAAGGTCGTTGACTTTGATCCAGAAAACCCAGAACATGCTGAGTTGCTCAAGAGCTCCGGTGGCTATGATCCTTATGGGGGGCGGGTTCCGGGTGGCCAATACCATGATAGGCCGTATTTCGAATCGAATAGATTGAAAGTGCTCTATAAAAACGACAAAGCTCTCGCTGTTGTTGGCAAAGACCAGGTCGGCTGGCGTGGAGTGACGACAACCATCAAAGGAGCTCCCACCCATACAGGTGCGATTGTGGAGGCCTTGAGTGGGAGGGGAATTGCCCCGAAGTTCCCGATGGCTACTTTCGGTACGTGCGCCGTCTGTCATCAGGTCACTAACGCAACGCTGCTCGAAGGAGGATTTACCGACACCGCCGCCAGTCTCTTTCCGAGCTGGTCGACTTACTCTGCAACAGTTGTGTATGGGAACTACGGGGGTCAGCTCCCTGTCCATGTCTATCGTGCTTTCAACGCCGCAGACGACAACCCTTAAAATATCGTTATGGTAAAGGTAAAGAATGTCTTGATCTTTTGGACTATAATAACAAACTTTTACTGTGTTGGCTCCGCTGTAGCGGCAGATCCACGACCTTATTTTTCGTGGCCTGAAGAGAAACGATCATCTGCTGAAACAATTACACGTCATAGAAAAGAGAGGAGGCAGTACATAGAAGATCGTCCTGAGTTGAGCCAGAGGAAAAAAAACCTTATTGAACTTGGAATGCCAGAACCAGGATTTACTAAAGAAGAGGTTCTAGCTGCTATTAGAAATCCGGAGAAACCGGACAAAATTGAAACGGGCCATTTCAAAAACGGCGCCGATGAGCTGTGGTTTTACCGAGGGGTTACGTGGAACGATTACTTCTACTTCCAGGACGGCGTCTTAATCGCCCAAGAGAAGTATCGGGTAAAACGGCTCGACCCGTAGGGGACGGTTCTAATTTGGAAGTTTTGGGGACATCATACGTAACTCCTAACCGATGAGCAGTCAGCCATGGCCC
>CAYNXT010000083.1:0-7370 GCA_964401235.1 uncultured Planctomycetales bacterium | reverse complement strand
ATTTCTTACGGTTTCTGAGTTGTTGCCGAATCAATGTTTTCGCCGGAACCCACGCGACCTTCCCGTTGCGCCAGATCACAATCGGATCGCCGGTCCGGGCATGATCCTGGATGGTTTCGGTCACCGCTTCTTTCAGCGCTTTCTCAGCTTTCACGCTGACCAGATGGACGCTCCGCTTCAAACTTCCGTTCTTTCTCATGGGTTCACCGCCTTCCTGATCTTGGCAAACAACGTCTCATCAAACACGCGAAGCTCCCCGACTTCTTCGCGAGCAACCAACCGAGGCTCGGTTCCTGAATTATCAAACAGCATCCACAAATCCAACAGTGGATGATACCGCTTGAACAGGTTCTGGATGCCCTTATGAAATCGCCTCCTGACAACTTTCTCCGGAATGTCATGGCCGCCTCGGCGAACCCGGTCAGCAATCCGCCCTAGTGCCATCTCGACGGTGGGAACCCAAAGGAAGAATAGGTGAATCTTATAGCCCTGGGCTTTCAGCTTCCGCAGGAGCGAGACATAGGTGCCTCCTGACAAGGTCGTTTCAAATCCAAAGTCACTGCGTTTACCGGCCAATAGGCGGATTTGCTCCAGCAACAACCTACCCGCATGCATGGCCACCGCCTCCGGAGAGAACGGTGAGAGGCCTCCGGCAATAAGGTCAGCGTTGACGAACTCCTTGCAGTGGGCGTAGGTTGGAAGAAATTTCCTCGCAAAGGTCGTCTTCCCTGAACCATTGGGCCCGGCCACAATGTACAGGCAGGGGCGCCGGCCGGGTTTTCTTGATGTGCTCACGTCGTCCCCGTATCACAGAACGCATCGCGCAGGAGCCGGCTCTGTCGTTCGAAGGCCTGCCGCGGACTTCTCGGCTGCTTCATCAAGGCGATCTCCTGCGTCAACAAGCGGGCGAGGTAGAGGATGTAGGTTCGCCGATCCTGAACAAACTGCTGGTGTAGCGGATGATCTCGATTGAGATAGACGACCCCGCCTTCGGTATGGCACTCCGGCGCGTCGCTCCCGAAGTGGTCCAGACAGCAACTCAGGCCCTGGTGACCGAGTTTGAGCCGTCGAATCACTGCTGACGGGGTCAAGGCCTTGACTTGAGGGGGCTGCCGTTTGTGCACCCGAGCAGGCAATGTTGGAGATCCCCCCAAAGAGATTTGGTCTTTGGAGGAGGTGCGCTCGTGAGACTCCGGTAAATAGCCGGGTTGGCCGTACGAAGCCGCCTCTTGAGCAAGTGGCAGCAGTGCGTCGGGGCAGCACGCCGGGTTGCGGATGAGCGCTTCCTTGAGGCGCTCGAGGACATCGTACAGGATCCGTCCTGATCGTCGCGACTCCTTCCGGTCGGCCAGTCGGTCCACCTCTGGACGCACACGATCGATCACGCCCTCCATAACCGTCTGAAATGTTCTATACTCAGGGCTATCCCGAACGAAATCGTTCCGATCGCTCGTCAGGGGCAGAAAATCTGCGTGGACTTCACCAACGATACGGGCCGCCACCGCACCCCATGAGGCGATGCTGAAGAACTCTCGCCTGACGAGCACCTGTTTCACTCTGCAGGCGATGCCAGCCTCCACCATGCTGGCGTAGGAGGTGGGCACAACGATGATCTCTCCATGGACGCTCCCATATGGGGTGCCCTCGAGGAACGGCAGCCGTTGGCCCGGGATCGGACGCGCAGCGAGCGGCTTGTCGTTAAGGTAGAGCGAGAAGTTCGGCGCGCGGATGGGGACGGTCTCAATGAGACGTCCCTCAACCTCCGCGATGTCAAAACTTTTCATGAGCTGCCGCAGAATCACCCGAGTTCCGTCAGGGCGCTGGGGGTCGGAAGCCGCACACCGCAACGGCAAGGACCATGATTCACCTGCCGCTTCCCATGCCGCTTTGTCGAAGGTCACGGTCGCCTGAAAGAATCCCCGCTTGGTCCAGACCTCGAAATACCGAGCTGCGGAGAGGCTGGCAAACTTCCCGATCCCGAACTCGCCGATGCGGTCACGGCCGAACCGCGGGGACGTGCGACGCATGCGCTTCTCTGGTGAACCGATATTGAAATACTGCCGCAATCCCTCGAGGTCCATGCCGCTTCCGTTATCTTCCACCGTGACCTCCTCCGGCGTGATCGTGACATGCACCTCCGTCGCATCGGCGTCGTAGGCGTTGCTGACCAGCTCCCGAAGCAGCTCAAACCCCTCACTGTAGAGGCGCTCCCCGATCGTCACCAGGTGGCTCTTGTGGACGGTGATCTCAAGCGTGGTCAATTGGTCACCCATCGACTCTCCCCTTCAGGACATTAGCCAGTATTTGTGTCATTTCTGCTCCTCCTGCGAGACAGGCGTTAGACAGAATTTGCAGTGAACTAAGCTCGATAACCTCTTCTTCACGGTGATTCAACCTGGTTCCCCCTTAACCCCTTCCGCGATTTCCCCAAATATATAGGTACCGATCCTACTAGCAAAAACACCCCGACCTGGATATTCATACCATTCTCTTAGGTGTTTAGTCGGCCCTCCATTACAATCACCCGGTTGATGAACATACATATCAACAAACACCTTGCCGTCTTTTGCTCGCAGTGAGTTAATGACCGCCCTGTCATCCAAATAGATTGTGGCATGATGGATTAATCGTTCCCCGTTATTCATTAAGAATGCCAACGCGTACCAATCTTGATTCCCGCCCGTATTCTCAACGAGCATGACAGCTGCGTCCTTCAACTTATCATGGTTAAAGTCATCGAACACGTACCTGCCACCATACCTCACATCCAGCTCCCACTTTTTGTACCCCCCATTCGCTAAGGTGATGTCCTTCCTATTCAGCGCATCATCGATATGGTATGTCATATTCCCAAAGATTCTTGCAGCTTTGTCATCTGCCAGGTGTTTATTTAAGAAGACAGTTGCACTAATAAGGACGAGTAGGAATGGTAGAAGAATAAGCAGACGCTTCAATCGCATATAAACACAGGCCGGTCGTCAATCGTGCGCCAGTGTCCATCCGCGCAGCGATAGAGGCCTTTTCTTGGTTCCTTCGATTTCACCATCTTATCGGCTGGGGACTTACTGGCGAACTCAGCTTCGTACAAGGCAACCTTTTCGACGTACTCCCTCATCTGGTCGGCTGTAGATTTCTTGGTGTTCTTCGACTCAAGGAATTTTTCCACGTCGGTCCATAGATAGGGACTTTTCCCAGCCGTCTCAGCGCGATGCTGAGCATCGGCAACCCGGCTTTGGCCGCCGTTGTAGGCGGCAAGAACAAATTTGTACCGTTCCAGAGAGTTCTTAACGGCGACGGTCGTCAATCCTTTGAAGAGTTCCGTATTCTTGCTGAAAAACGTATCGAGATCTTTCAGATACCTTGCTGCCGCGGAAGAGGCGCGATCGATATCGAACCGCTGGTCATTGTTCTTCGAAACGCTCAAGCCATATTCTTTGGCTGTCTCCGGCTTCAAATGAAACTGGCCAGCCGCATCAGAAGAGCCGCGCTGTCCCAGCATGGCGCCGAAACTGCTTTCTTGTCCATAGACAGCCTCGAGCGTATTGACGGTGAGGTTGTCGTTTGAATCAAAATACCTTGAGGCGCTTTCCAATGCCTTGCGGACCCGAGGAGTTTCCCGCGCAAGCCATTGATCCACGTTGGATGGTTGCGGATTTGCCATATCTATCTCTTAGTTACTCACCCACATGAACTAAAAAATGATCGGGCCGGGGCGGGCGAACCAGGCGCTCTACCAAGCTGAGCCACGCCCCGTTCTCCTTCGCCACTCCTACCAAACGTGCCGCTGCGAAGCTTCAGCGAGGCAGAGCCGCAAGGCCACGAGCGAAGCAGGGCTAAGCCACGCCCCGATGTCGCATTTCGTCAGATCGTTGACAATCAATTCCTCGATGAGCGGGTTATGAGCTAGGTGAAGAACGTTCTCTCAGGAAGTTGAGCACATCATCGGTTGTAGAGATCTGAATGACGTTCTGTTCTTTGAAATCAGGATCGTTGGACCAAAGTGGAAGACACAGTTGCAGTGCCAGAGCCAAGAACGGTACATCCTCAGGATCTGCAATGAGCTCCTTGGCGACTACCAGCTTCTGCTGGAATTCGCTTATCGGTACAACGTGTATTCTCGCGGTCAGCTGGCTAAACAACCCACGGAAGTCTACCGCTGAGAGAGAACCAAGCCGGCGACGTAGGCGTGGGGTTGATAAGACCCTATCGGCTTCCGTCAAGAGGTGCTCAGGCGCCCAGAGCGTCAATCGTTCATCCAAGAGCAGCTCCCGAGTCACAGCCGATCGGAGGAATCCAGCGACGATGACGTTCGTATCAACAACCAGCTCCATTAGCTGGGGCGCTGATACTTCTTCCACATGCGTCGCTTAATCTCTCGGCCAATTTTCAGGGTATCCTGTTCTGTCAGCTTACTCCCTGAGAGTAAGTGCTGCATACGCTCCAGCACCTGTGTCTTTTCCATAATGGCTTGACGAGCCACTTCAGACCAATTGATTTCAGGAAAGTGATTCATTTTTGCCTTGAGATCGTCTGGAATGGACAAAGTCAGGTTGGTCATTAGTCCCTCCTATGTGTGTTATGTGTACACAAATATATCACATGACGAGGGTTTACATCAAGTAAAGTACCCGTGATGTCCCGAATCAGGCGCCCGCCACTAGAGCTTGGGCGGGCGGCCGCCGTCGTCTTAGTGGCGGCCGCTCTACCAAACTGCCCGCCATTACTGCATCGGCGGATGAGCCACGCCCCGATGAATACTTTGTCTCTCGATTAAGCTTCCTCGGGCTTGAAAACTCTCGGAACTCGTCGGCCACCAGCGTGGCCTCGGTGCCTATTGAATAACGAAAATCGGATTACGGATTGTGGGAAACGCCTTTCTTTACAGTTTCAGGCCCTGCAGTACCTGAAACCCCATCTTTCCGTATATCGATGACGATAGTTTCTGGAGGAATTGATCTCCACGCGTCACTCTGTAGCCACTCAAGTTGTCCAGATGCAAGGTTGTGCCTTGCCGGAAAAGAATCATTGATACGAGTACCGAATGCTAGGGATAGTAGGAACTTGAAGCGGCCGTATGGTTTGAAATAGGTTCCCACAATTGGTCCATCTTTAGTAGAGTATCGAACCATCCATTCCTCTGGTGCAGACATTTTCAGCACTGGCTTTGGCTTGCTCCACGTAATTCCTTCCAAGCATTGAAATCCAATGAATACAATGAATACAACGATAAGTCCTCCTACAAGCACTGCAAGTGTCTTCTTCATGAGTTGACGAGTGCGCTGATGCCAGATTCCCACTGCCCAGTCCGAGCTAGCTTTCGGAGGTACTCGATCTGTACTCGTTGTAAGAATTGCTGTGTCAGTCAATTCCTCAACGAGTGGGTGTGCACATCGCGGTGGAGTGGAACGGCTGACACCCGCACGTGGTAGCCGAGCACCAAGAGAACTTTTTGGAGCGTCCCGAGGTTATCGAAGTCGCCGTTTTCGAGTTTCGAGACCTGTTGCTGGGTCACGCCGAGTCGCCGCGCCAAAGCGGTCTGGGACAATCGACGGCGGATGCGCTCGCCGATGATCACCTTGGCCACCTTGAGCTTCTCTTCATCTAACTCTTGAAGCTCACGAAAGGAGGCGTGGCGCCGTTTTTCCTGCAGGTGCTCCTCGACCGCTTTCAGCTTCATAAGGCCACCTCCTCTCAACCCTTGTGTGCCAGATAGGTGTTCTTCCGCTGGACCGCAATCGCCAACTCCTGGGCTGGGAGTTTTTGCGTTTTCTTCTTCATTGCATGCACCAAGATGATCCGTTTGCCCTCAAAAAAGTAGAACACCCGGATCTGGCCCGCGTGTGTTTCAAATCGCAGCTCGTAGAGGTTTTCCTCGAGCCGTTTGGCATGCGGCTGCGGTAAGCGTGGACCAAACTCCTCCAAT
The DNA here is from genome assembly GCA_964401235.1 of uncultured Planctomycetales bacterium. Taxonomy (GTDB): domain Bacteria; phylum Omnitrophota; class Gorgyraeia; order Aquiviventales; family Aquiviventaceae; genus CAYNXT01. The sequence goes on along the minus strand of CAYNXT010000083.1, from coordinate 1,447 downwards.
AAGCCTCGCTTAAAGAAGAACTTCCGTTGGGCTGCTGAATCCAGGTCATTGATAAACTCCTCAACCGGTGCTCGCCCCCCTTCGGTCTGGAAATAGTAGGCAGCGTACTCAGCCAGATTACCGACCTCTACGAATAAGGATACAACTTTTTAGTTGTATCGTCAAGAGCACACTCTGCCATCGTCATCGTTCCTCGTCCTTTTCCTCTGAGTTCATACCCTTTGGCGGTAGTTCGGCCTGTTCCGTTAGACAGCTGTTAGACAGCCGGAATTTTGGCTGATGTAACTCATTGAAAACACTGACGCTAATGAGTCGCGTCCTCTTGGTCCCGAACCAGACGCTCTACTCCCGCCACCCTAGCGGCAGCGGGACTCGTGCGCCGGCGTGGACTGTCCGGCGCACTCGCAAGCTTCGCCACGCCCCGCTGAGTTATTTCTTACGCTGCGGCTGGAGCAATTGCTTCGCCGGAACCCACACGACCTTGCCGTTGCGCCAGATCACGATTGGGTCGCCAGTCCGGGCGTGGTCTTGGATCGTTTCTGCCACGGCTTCTTTCATGGCTTTCTCTGCCTTCACGTTGAGTAGATGGACACTCCGTTTCAGGCTGCCATTCTTTCTCATCGCTTCACCGCCTCCTTGATCCTCGCGAACAGTATCTCATCAAATACCTGCAGCTCTCCGACTTCTTCCCGGGCGATCATCTGAGGTACAACCCCTGAGTTATCGATCAGTGTCCACGAATCCAACAGCGGTCGGTAGAGCCTGAACAGATGGTTAATCCCCTTGTGAAAGCGCCGCCGGACGACTGACTCTGGAATCTCGTGTCCGCCTCGCCGGACCCGGTCAGCAATCCGGGCCAAGGCCATTTTCACCGTGGGAATCCACAAGAAGAACAGGTGAATTCGGTAACCTTGGGCTCTTAGCTTCCGCAGCAGCGCCACATATGTCACACCCGCCAAGGTCGTTTCAAACCCAAAGTCGCTATGCTTGCTGGCCAACAGCCGAACCTGCTCCAGCAAGAGCCTGCCGGCGTGTAAGGCTGCGGTCTCGGGGGAGAATGGGGCAAGCCCTCCCGCGATCAAGTCAGCGTTGACGAACTGTCTGCATCGGGCGTACTTCGGGAGGAACTTGCGCGCAAACGTCGTTTTTCCAGAGCCGTTTGGCCCCGCCACGATGTACAGGGAGGGGTGCCTACCAGCTTTTTTGGATGTCATCCCTCTCCCACACTGCCTGTTGCTGCCCTGGTTCCAACTTGCTCTTCGTTGCGCGTCGTTGACCCTCGTTCGGCCTGTTCCGTTAGCACGGCGTTAGCACGAAGGGGTCTCGAAAAGTTCCACTCGTTGTAAGTCCTTGTATTATCTGGTCGTTGGCTAAGACTCTCACTCGTGACTGCTTGGTCCCGAACCAGACGCTCTACTCCCGCCACCCTAGCGGCAGCGGGACTCGT
>CAYNXT010000082.1:7107-7545 GCA_964401235.1 uncultured Planctomycetales bacterium | reverse complement strand
TTGCTCGTGGAATCATCAAATCCAGGCCCATCATACTCGGCGAAAATGACGAGTCGTCCATCCTCTTTAGGGAACAACTTGAACTCTTCAAGGCGCCGCGGCGAGAGATGCTCACCTTTGCCCTCCACAAACTCTCTGAGCTCCCGCCATGACTGTGGCCACCGCTCATAGTGGCGCTTAAATTGGATTGAATAGGCGGCGATGTTGTTGGCGTCGTCCTCAACTCGACCCGCCATGTCCCAGTAGAGCGAACCGGCAGACCCGACAACTTTTTTGCCGCCCTGTCCGATGGTCGAAGCGGTTTCCATGGTACCGCAGCCGGCCACCAGGCACATCAGAACCGCAGCGCCTACCCAGTGCGTGTGACGAAGGTTACTCCTCATTGGGATGGAGGAAGGATTGGCCGCGCCGGCGGGGGGGGGGGGGGGGGGGGGGGGG
>CAYNXT010000082.1:0-7097 GCA_964401235.1 uncultured Planctomycetales bacterium | reverse complement strand
GAAGGATTGTCCCCCCCCCCTCTCTCTCTCTCAACGACTCTGGCGAGTCAGGCGCGACATCAGCCGCTGGAATGAGGGATCCTCAAGAACATGTGCGGCCAGCACCCGATGACCGGCCGGTGTCATGTGGCCGTCCCGGTTATAAAACAGCGGCTCGGTCGCGGCCGCCTGAAAACTCTTAAAGGTATCCAGGAGCAACACGTCCCGCTCCTTGGCGAACTGCTTGAAGAGCCCACGAGCGACTGAAGCATCATACGTTCGACCTTTTTCAAATCCCCAATACACCCGCCCATCGCCCCACTGATCCGGCCCCACAAACATTCCATAGGGATACATGCCCAATACGAAGGGGATGCGGCGCTCGGCTAAGAGGCCGCGGATCCGGTCAAGATAGCCGGCGCTGAGCGCCCAGTAGGGGCTCAGCATCTCCGGGGTGGACGACGGCCGCACCAATAAAAAGCGATCGTAGGTTGCCAAGTCCTCCGACTGTTGCGAAGCCTTCAGGCGCGCAATCGCCACCTTGGCCCGCTCTCCGCGCAGTTTCGTCCTTACAAATTCCCCAAAGCCCAAGATCCGAATGGCATTGAATGTTCTTACCAGCTTGGTATCAAGATATTTGGCAAACACGCTGTGGTTGCGCAGCCATTCCCAGCGAGAAAACTGTCCGTTGATATACGCAGGATCGGCTCGAAGGATACGCCCATCGGCATCGTAGAGCAGGTTCTTCTGAAACCAGGCGTCTTCCTGCAGATCGCCCAAGTCATACCAGAGCATCACCAGGTCCGGCTCAAAGCGTAAGAACTCATCACGCAAGGAAAGATAATGCAGTGTCGGCGAGTAGCCGGAGACCCCACCGTTGATCACTTCGACCGGATACCCCTGCTCTTTGAGGCCTTGTTCGATGCGGGAAGCAAACGCTTCGTCATCCTTCACCGGAAACCCGAACGTAAACGAGTCCCCCAGCATCAGGATCCGAAGCACCCCGGCTGGTTTGGGGATTACCGGATCCAGCCCGCGAAGTCCGTACCGGTTGGTGTGGATGGTCACGTCAAACTCGCCGCTGTTGAAGCGGTAGTCCTGATTCGAATTGAGCCGATGGTGGAAGTGGGGATGATCGATGCCGGCCGGAATGGTCAGGCGCTTGAGTTTGGCAAGACGAAAGGTCACTTCAACGAGGGCCAGACCGATCAGGGTGGAGAGCACGACCAGCACCAGCCTGAGCGGCCAAGGGGGCGATCGCCTGATCCGAGCGTGAGCCATCAGACTCCGGCCCTAGAAGAGGGTGTAGATGAACGGTGCGACGGGAGAGCTCTGTCCAATAATCAGGAGAATGCCAAAGAGCACCAGCACCGTCACCATCGGAATGAGCCACCAGAGTCGCTGCTGCCATAGGAACGCGAAGAGCTCGCCGATGATCGAAGAGCGGCGCATGATCTGTTTCGCCCACTTCATGTCGATCCTCCTGATTTGCTTACGACTATCGAGCCCATCACCAACGCATCCATCTCGCTACGGAGAAAGGTCGAGATGGCCTCCTCGGGACGGTTGACGATCGGTTCACCTTTGAGATTAAACGAGGTGTTCAAAATGACCGGCACACCGGTTTCCCGCTCGAAGGCCTCGATCAATCCATGGTACAAGGGATTTGTTTCGGGATCAACCGCTTGCAAGCGCCCAGTGCCATCCACATGGGTCACGGCAGGAATCACCCCATGCTTCTCAGGTCGTATGGGGCAGACCGCGAGCATAAAACGGGTGGGCAAGCGGCCTTTGCCGGCCGGATACTCGATAAACTGATCGACGCTGCGCGAGAGCATCGACGGGGCGAAGGGCCGAAATGGCTCTCGGAATTTGATCTTGCGATTCACGATGGCCTTCATGTCCTTCCGACGGGGATCGGCGATAATGCTGCGATTGCCCAGCGCGCGAGGGCCCCACTCGCAGCGGCCTTGGTACCATCCCACCACTTGGCCTTGCACCAGTCGCTCGACTGTATGGCGCACAAGGGCCTCGGGATGATCGAATCGACGCGCTGACAAGTTCTGTCGTGCGAGAGTCTGCTGAATGTCGGCATCACTGAACTGCTTGCCCCAGTAGGCGTGCTCCATGACAAACGCGCGGGGCTGCTGCAGCAGCACATGATGCGCGTACAAGGCGGCTCCGACCGCTCCGCCGGAATCCCCTGCTGCCGGCTGGACATAGACGTCGGTAAATGGTGTTTCGCGAATGATGCGCGCGTTGGCGACGCTGTTATACGCGACGCCTCCAGCCAGGCACAAGTTCGGAAGTTTTGTCTCCTCATAGAGCTGCTTGGCCAGGACAAGCAGCAACTCCTCGGTCACGCGCTGGATGCTGGCTGCGATATCGGCGTAGTGCCGGCTGGCCTTGAGCAACTGCTCATCCTGATCCAATTCATCGCCAAACTCGCCAGTTACAAAGGGATCGGCCGGGTTGCGCGGCGGCCCGAACAACTCCTCGAATTTTCTCGTAAACGAGGTGTGAGCGGAGTAGTGGTAACTAAAATAGTCCATCTCCAGGCGAAACCCGCCCTGATCCGTCAGCCGCACCAATTTCCAGACTTCATCCACATACCGGGGCGTGCCATAGGGGGCCATACCCATGACTTTGTACTCGCCTTCGTTGACCTCAAAACCGAGAAACGCGGTAAACGCGGAATACAACAGGCCGATGGAGTGCGGAAAGCGCAGCTCGCGGAAGAGCCGAATGGAATTCGGCGGCTGCGACCGAGCCCGGGCACCCCCGCCAGAGGTGGGGGTGGGCGACGGAAGTGCCGGTAGCCGTAGGCTGCCGGCGCCCCGATTTTCCCACTGCGCTTGGCCTACGCCCATCGTGGTGGTCGACCACTCCCCTACCCCATCGGCAGTGAGGATAGCCGCGTCCTTAAAAGGAGAGCAAAAAAACGCGCTGGCCGCATGGGAGAGGTGATGGTCGGAAAATAAGATCTTCTCGGGGGGAAGATCGAGGACTTCTTGAAGCTTGGCCTTAATCCAGAGTTTATCTAGAAGCCAGGTACCCATCGCCTGTCGGAATGTGTTGTAGGAACGAGGGAATGTTTGGAGCGAGGAGAGCAAAATGCGCTCGAACTTCAGGAAGGGTTTTTCATAGAAGACAACGTAATCGAGGTCTTGGCTCTTGATGTTGCCGGCCTGGAGGCAAAACTGGATCGCTTGAATCGGAAAATCGAAATCGTGCTTCTTGCGGGAAAACCGCTCTTCTTCCGATGCGGCTACCAACACGCCGTCACGGATAAGCGCGGCGGCGGCATCATGATAGAAGCAGGAGATGCCGAGGATGTACATTACGCATTCACACCACAGAAACACGGAACTTCCACGAAAACACAGAGAATGCGCAGAAAATATTCTGTGTCTCCGTGACTCCTCTGTGGCTCTGTGGAATTCTGTGGCCTCTGTGGTGTCATCCGAGGTGTTGGGACAGTTCTAAGATTGGGCTTTCGCCCAGATCCACAGATCAGGGGGCTGGGAACGTGATTTCCAGATCGAGGAGGGTGAGCGCAATTGGAGCGGATCGGCAAGGAGTTGGAACACCAGGGCGACGGGAGCGGCGATCACAAAATAGAACACGGTGAGGATGAGCCATGTTTGGATGCGACCGATTACGGCAGCGACTTTGAAAATCGGGGACAGCCACCGATTGTGACTCATTTGGTGCGGCGAAAATCACCGTAGGCCCAGCCGATGACTAGCAGACCGACAATCAGCGCGGCAAGCGCAATGAGAATGCTGCGAACTTCAGCCATCGCGGGGGTATTGTACCATGGGTCACTATGGACGTGGTGCAGAATGGGTCATGGTAAAATCCGCGCGTTCATCCTTGAGATTGAGCGGATCAAGCATCAGCGAAACGCTGGAGCCGCCTGCGATAGCTGAGAGAAACTTCTGGCCGTTCCGACGAGGAACCACGCGAACTTTCACCACGCGAGTCTTGCCTGATCGCTGGCTCTGTGCACGAGCAAGCTGAACCCGTCTCTGCAATTCCAGGCCAAAAAATCGAAAGCGTCCGGTCGCGTCGGTTCGACTGACCATGGCTCGCCCGTTTGCATCCCGCAGCACGCGCCCGAGCTCAAGAGAGACTGGAACGCCCGCAACCGGACGTCCGTCGCTCGCTCGAATGGTACCGGAGATCGAGGCGAGGCGATCAAGGATTCGAACGCGAAGGGATTGTTGGCTCGTCAAGCGGCCATCGCTGACCTCAAACACCATCTCATGCATCCCGCTTTCATCCGGCCAAGGAATCCACCGCACGTGACCACTTGATGGCTCAATGAACATATCTTCATGCGGTGTCGAGGTTGAAAAAGTCAATGGATCGCCATCCGGATCGCTGGCTATGAGGTAAAAATCGAGCAGCCTGCCTTCCTCGACGACCTGCTCCGTCATCGGCGCAAGCACAGGCGGATGATTGGCCGGCCGAACCGTCACCGTCATGGTCTGGGTTTGCTCCAAGCCATCCTCATCGGTGGCCGTAAAGATCAGTCGATGAGTCCCAATCTGCGTCTCGTCGCTCGGCGTCCAGCTAAACTCTTGTGCAAACCGCCCTGACTGATCGACCAGCACTCGTTCGAGCTCCACCCCTCCCGGAAGCTCCGTGTCCAGCTTGAGTCGGCCGCCATCCGGGTCTTGCACGGTGACTTGCCAGAAAAGATTTTGACCAACTTCGACGGTGGCCTCGTCATACTGGAGGGTAATGGTCGGCCGATGCAGCATTGGGACCTCAAGCGTCCATTCCATGCGACGCGTCAGCGCTTCTTTAAGCGCGACATTGCGCACGAACGGAGTGTCATCCGTGACCTCCACCGCGAGCTGGTAGGTGCCGGGTGAGAAATTCGTGCGAGTGATCTGAAACTCCGAGTCGGTCGCAAGGGTAATCTTTTGACCATTTATAAACCAGACGATCTGCAGCGGCCCGCAACATCGCTCCATCGGGGTGATCCGGAAGGTTCTGGGGCCTGGCGTGTTCAGCTCCACCACTGCCTCCGACGGCTCAACCTTATCGATGGGATTAACGAATTCGCCGCCGTAGAGCCGGTGGATGAGCGCTTCCATCTGAACCACGCTCCAGGGCTGCGTGATATCCGCCATCCGCGAGGTATAAGTGGAGCGGAAAATGCCGGTTTGAAACGTAAAGCCCCCCTCATAGAGCCCTGCGGGAAATCCTTGAGTAGGGTCAAAAGTCGGCAAAGGAATGCCCTCAGGCATCCAGACGTTCCATTTGATGAGCGGACGTTGGGTCTGAATGGTCAGGTTCAGATAGTCCGGTTCCCCGTACTCGGGCTTATAGTGGGACGGCGGATCACGAACATACTCATCTCCCATGAGGCCAAACGCGTGGCCGAACTCATGCGCAAGGGTCGCGGGTCCATAACCATTCCTGCTCATTGCCGCGACGGCGATCGGACTGCTGCTACACCCTCCATACCGAATATCATTGACTAAAACTAATATAATATCGGCCGGCTGGGGGGCGAGCTGCGCCGCTTCGGTAATGCGTTGCGGACGGGTCGAATAAATGCAGTCCGGAACACCCGCAAAGTTGTAGGTCATATCAAGGGCGGTGTCGCGGAAGATACTGTATTTCGGCTCTTCAACATTGGGGTGATCTATCCCAGAATCTCGACTAACCACATCCACCACATGCACATTGAAGTACCGCGCATAGTTGTTCAGCGGAGGCTGACCGAGTAGTTCATTGAGCACTAACTGAACATCTTGGCGAAATTTAGGCAACCGCGCTCTCGTATATCCATCCCCGAGAAATACTAGATCCACCCGATTGGCGGAGGGACCGTGATCAATGAGGGTTTCGCTCGCGTAAGTGGCACCGCTTGCAGCGCCACCTTCTCGTGTGACGCCGAGCTCGATGGAAACCGTCCCGATGAGCTCAAGCGGATGCGCGGATCGAGCCGAAACGGCCGCGCGAATGCGCGAGAGCTTAAGCCGGGTAATTCGAACGTCATACGGGAGGCGGACCAGGGCGACTGCTTGCGAGGCGCGTACCATTCCTCCGGTAAGCTGGCCTGGACTTGATGCGTGCTCATCCAACCCATCCGCATACAGGAGGAATGGATCAGGAATGATGGAGACGGCGAGGGTGCGTCCCTTTGATGCCTGCGCCTCGATGAGCCAATCACCCACCCGCCCATCACCACGACTAGAGCGGGGCACGGTTCCAGGGTAGACGCGCTGCGAAATCACCGTGATGGTCTGCGATTCAAGGCGCAGGAGCACGTCAACCACCTGCCCCTCAGCAGCTTCTAGCAGGCTGGCACCACATAGCAATGCGGCGAGGATGGCACTTCCCCACCACTTTGTTTGGATAAGCTTTCCTGCAAAAGGTCCGCGCATCGCCCTTCCGTATGTTACCAAATGAGATGTGGCAGTGCTAGCGCGGTTTGAAGGCTTATTGCGGCACCACCCGCACCGCATCGGCGGCGATGGGTTGACAGGTGGTGATGAACCCTCGCAAGGTCACGGGGTTCGGCGTATTGGTGCACGGCTCGCTCAGTTGCACCCGGAGATCGGGGCGTATCACCGGGTAGTTGCTCAGCACGGTGACCCATTGCCCCCCGGTGGTGGCGGCTGTGCTCTGATCGATCGTGCGCTTTTGCGGGACCAGGCCGCTGGAGCGAATCTCCACGGGCACTCGCTGTTTTGCCAGGCCGCTAAGCTTGGGCCAGTAGATTTGCACGTCGTATATCCCGGCCTTGGGGAGTTTGAAGCTCCAACTGTAGGTGGCGGGAGAGCCGCCGCCGGGGCTTTGGTGATAGTCGCCCTCATAGGCGGTGGGGTTGGTCTTGGCCTGAAAGGTGCCCAGCGAGGCGGTATACCCCGTCGGATTGGTGTTTTGCGGGGTGTCGTTGTCCAAGATGATGGGGTTGCCCGATTGCGGGGCTGTGGTCACGGTCAACGTAAGCCCCCCGGCGAGAGGCACGTTATTCGGACTGCCCACGATGGTCAGCGGATAGGTGCCTGTCGGCGCCTGGGCCGAGGCGGTGAGTGTGAGGGTCAGGGTGCAACTGGGATTGGGCGTACAGGGACTCCAGCTCGCAGTCACTC
>CAYNXT010000081.1:3630-7692 GCA_964401235.1 uncultured Planctomycetales bacterium | reverse complement strand
GCGTCGTGGGGATCGGTCTGGAGGTCGTAGGTGAGTCCAAGGTGCATGGTCGACTATAATCCCACCACCTACTGCGTCGCCACAGGCGACCCCGCAGCTAGGAAGCTGCGGCCGCCGCGTCGGCGGCGGAGCGGTAGGTGGTGGGATGATTATAGCAGAAATTGGCCACGCTCCGACTTTTTCGCTATACTGAATCTTCTTTCACGCGGGGGTGGTGAAACTGGCAAACACGCAGGTCTCAGAAGCCTGTGCCGAAAGGCTTGAGGGTTCAACTCCCTCCCTCCGCATTTTGTCTGAACACTTGAGGGAGATGTAACTCCTGAAGCCCCGGCCATCAGGGCCGGGGCGGAATGCCGCGTCCGGTGGGGACGCGGCCTCCCTCCGCACCATTTCCCCTATTGTCTAACGATTGACAGTCGGGAGAGTATGTAGTACAATTGTATTCATATGAGGAGTACAAGAACGATGCCGACGAGCGTGCGAGTTGATGCGGAGACAGAAGCGTTGTTAGAACGCGCCGCCCATCTACGAGCTGAAAGTAAATCTCAGCTCATTAGGATGGCGGTCCGGCAGTTCTGTGCCCAACTGCTCACTAGCAAAACCATGACACCCTATGAATCGATTAAAGACTTGCTGGGATGCGCGGAAGGCCCACGCGATCTGGCTCGTCACGCCAAACGCTACCTACGGGAAGGACTCCTTCGTGACCACAACCGGCGCCGTACTCGTCGATACCGGACCGCTCGTCGCCCTGTTTAACCATCGCGACGAATTCCATCGTTCCTGCGCTAAAGCTCTCCAAAGCTTCCGAGAGCCTCTCTTGACCGTTTGGCCGGTTATCACGGAGGCGATGTATCTCTTGGCATTTTCCTCAGTCTCGCAGGATGCCTTATGGCAATTCTTACTGGCGCAAACCTTGCTTGTCGTGCCGCTCGACGCCCGTGATATGCCCCGCCTGAGAGAACTCATGCATCGTTACCGAAATCGCCGGATGGATCTTGCTGATGCAGCACTCGTGCGTGTTGCCGAACGAGAACATATCACCACGATCTTCACGACCGATCAACGAGACTTCAGAATCTACCGGCCTTCCCATTCCCCACATTTTCACTTACTTCCTCAGGTGAGTAGGTGAGGCTCACCTACTCACTTACTCACACGATAAGTGCTTGCGAGGCGCACATACTTGGCGACCCAGTGGGTGATAGAGGCCAGGTCGCGCGAGGTCACCGTGCGTACCGCGCGGGCCGGCGCGCCGACGACGAGCGTGCGCGGCGGAACTGTCGTCCCTTCGAGCACCACACTCCCTGCCCCGACGATCGCGCCGGCCCCAATGTGCGCACCGCTGAGCACGATCAAGACCAGTCCATGCAGGAAATAGGCCGCGACCAATGCCAGACAAAACGCCAAGAGCCGTGCCCAAATCGCATCAGCTGCTGTCTGCTGCCCGTGAGATAGCAGAAAATTGTCCAGGGAAGATAGCTAAGGCCAGAATGATCGTACCGATAGCGTAGAGCAACAGGCCGAACACCACTTGCCCAGCAGTAATCAGAATTGATTTCATGTGTGTCCTCCAGGCTCAGGCGGGATGATCGGAAGAATGAGTCGTGATGGAGTCGCTGGGCTGTGATGGATTGTCTGGCGCGCCACAAGCGTATCAGTTTCTGTTGCAATCGGGCGGCCGGTGTTAGGATTACGATCAAACCGAGGATAGTTGCTACTGGACACCTCCAGACGCACTCGATGGCCTTTGAGAAAGACCATACTGGTGGGCCACAAATCGATACGGATCTCCGTCGGCTCCGCGCTAGCATACCTTCGGCGGAGAATTCCATCCGTTACATTGAACGCGGATCCGTCAGGATGCACGTCGACAAGTTTCGCGGTGAAATCAGTGCTCGGCGCTGTCGTTGAGACATGGAGCGTCATACTCACTGGACCCGTGACTTCCATTGGCTCTTCCAGGGGCGCTGTGCTATAGACCAATATGTCTGGCCGTCGCTCGACGTCGTTCTGCAATTGAATCCCGGCTCGTGGGCCCATCATGGCGCCACCCCTACTCGGAGCCGGATTCTTGGGATCGTAGGTGTACGTGTCAGGCGGCTCCTGCGAGCCTGGTGGAACGATCGTCAGTAGTCCATCCTCTCCTACACCGTTCGCTGCTCCACTTCTATGCAAGTAAAAGGGCGTATAGCGGGTGCGGGCAAGCGGCCATTCCTGCTCATCCCTCCAGATGTCGGCTCCCATCACGTACACATGGATCGGTGCAGTATTCGGAGCTGTCTGGCGAAGCTGCAGGTGCTGATCAAACCATGCCACGCTCGGTGCAAGGCTTTCTAACCGGTAGTTACGAGATTCCAGTCCTCCGGGGAGCGTCACCGTGCGAGCATGCGCCCATGGTCCAACAATCAGACGACTCGCAGTGGCCACCTTGAGTTGAGCTCCTTGTCGAATGCGAATGAAGTCGTTGAGCTGTGTTGGGAGATACGGATCATACCACCCTGCCATGAGGAGAACTGGAGCCACTAATGATTCTGGTCGCCTCTCTCCGTCAGTTTCCAACCAATAGCTATCGCGCTCCGGATGCATCACCCAGTCGTTGAAGTAGGCGATGTCCCTTCCGACGCGGTTATCTGCTTCGATTAAGGGAAGATCCTCATACCCGGGCTGAAGCACGTCCGGAGGCGGCGACTCTGCCTGACCGGTCGCGCTCCACACAGCCCAATAGAGCGCGCTCTCCAATGAGAATGCGCCGCCTGGATAGAACATCCCGTGGAAGTCTGTACTGGAGATCTGAATCATTAGAGCGGACGGCCCAGGGTTGACCTGATCGGCAAGAACCCATTGAGTGTAGCCGAAATACGAGCCGCCCCACATCCCCAGCCGGCCATTGAACCATGGCTGCCGAGTAATCCAGTGAAGCGTCTCGAGGCCATCCTTTCGCTCGCCTCGCAAGGGATAATAGATTCCACCAGACCCATAATGACCACGGACTCCCTGGATGACGACGTTATACCCACGCTCTGCCCACATACGGCCAATCACGTTTGCAAAGAGCCGATGTTGAAAGTCTCTGAAGAGCGGAATGCGCACCAGAATGGTGGGTGTCTGCGGGAATCGTCGTGGATGATACACATCGCAGACTAGCTCGACTCCGTCAGACATCCGCACGCGAACACCTCGTTCAGTGCTGACCGCAAACTCCGGCCCACGGATACCGAGTTGCCGAGCCAACGACGTCGGTGCCAGTTGCAATCGCATCCACATCCCGATGCCCGCCAGGACAAGCACAGTTCCCACAGCCCATAACGCTCTCACCAGCCATCGCTTTGCAATTGAGACCTCACGGTGTGCTTGGTGGCGTGCGTGTTTCCAGTGGTAGGCACCAACGATGAGGAGAAAGCTGGCCAATACCCAATGAAGGAAGATCGGAATGGAACCGCCCGTCCATCGCTCGTGTGGATAAACACTCATTCGAATGACATATCGGATAAGCATGACAGCGAGATAGACAGAACCGAAGCTCAAGAGACCTACACCAAGCCCTCGTCGAGGGGTCACAAAGAATCCGTGCCCACGAGTAAATTCGAAGCAGACTTTGCTATAGAGGAGGACGATCACTATCTGGAAGGCGAGAAGCCGAGGATATGGGATGACTCCCGAAAACCATTCTTCCATCGGCGGGAGAAATAGGCCCCATCCGACTGCAACGAGCAGTTGGCCAAGCACGCGCAAGACGAAGAGAAAGAGCAAACCCCAAAGAAACGGCGCTAACCTTTGGGCCGGTCCTTGTAACGTATTCTTATTGTCCTTCATACGCACGCCAACATATCTCTTACCGAGTTGCAAGTCCTACCTGGAATAACAGCGGGACAGAAATCTTACGGACCGCTGGATCGGAAAATCTGAAGATCGCCCGATCCATGACGAAGTGAATATAGACGGATATGAAATTCAGAGCGATGAACATATTTACCAGCACAGTGTTGGTAAGCACCGTTGAAATGTACGACAAGCGATTGTCGTCGTCGGTCAGCTTCTACGGTTGGACCGCAAATTGGA
>CAYNXT010000081.1:0-3620 GCA_964401235.1 uncultured Planctomycetales bacterium | reverse complement strand
TGATCGACGCCAAACACAGCACAAAGACGGTGGGCCAAAAACCTTTGTTGAAGCGACTCCAAAATTGGTACCAGCGCGAGTCAGCTGGGACTTCGCTGGCGTCGTTCTGCGCCATCCGGGCACCCAGCGCGACCGAGACCAACCAGTGCTGCACTCCCCATAGAATCAGAAAGCTGATAGGATCCAGGAAATACGCAAGAACCCCTTGGAGCGTTAAGCCAGCAACGTACAATGCCTTTGGAAATGAGACCGGCTTACTGCGAAATTCTCCGACGTAGAACACGCCAGCCAGCGTCAGCACAACGACAGGTGCCACGACACGCAAGACGCCAAATGCCGCCATGAAGAATTCTCGGGACACGACGTTGTAGACGATGGAATCCTGCACGACTTCCGCGCCGTGACAGATCTGCGCAATGGCCACCAACACTGTGCCCACGGCAATGGCGAAGAACCTCTCATAGCGCTTCAGCCAGCCTGCGTGACCCTGGCCCGTGCGGATTCGATAGATGCTGAGCACTCCGTAATGCTGGATTCCAAAATGGTAGGAATTATAGAGAAAGAAGATCGTGCCCAGCACTTGAATCTTTCCCCAACTATCTAGCTGGATCAGCCAACTCGGCGCGAACACAAATCCAAATGTCGCCAGCGTAATCATTACAGGCCACACCAAAAACCGGATCCGCTGCTCACGGACCAGATGGCGATAGGCAGGCGTGCAGAAGGCGTTGTAGGTCGTGGCAAACCGATGAGACAACCAGAGAATGAGCGTCGCAACGATCAGCAAGTTCTTTAATGCACTCGGTGTGCTGGAGAATATCCAGAGCGGCGCCAACAACCAAATTCCTGAGAGCATCCAAAATCCATCCCAGATTGTTGAACGCAGCCAGACATTCGGAGGTTGCATTGTCTCGCTCATGATTGTTCCTCCTTTCAAATTAGTCAGGCAAACTTTCCCAGAAAACTTGGTACAACGGCAATGGCTTGAATTGGGCAGGGCTGGCTCCCGTATAGCGAGGATTAGAACGGATCAGCTTGCTCACAAGCTGCTCGTAGCTGTGGGTGACCAGTTCCGGCTTGGCGAGGCGACCAGACTTTCGCTTGCTGGCATACTCCTCATTAATCTCCATCAGCATCTGGTCAAACACCTCCGCCGTAATGGAATCGATATGTACCGACTGCGTGTTGATCACGTGCACGAATACATAGCCAGGCACGCTGCTTTTGTTGAGCTTCGGAAAGCACGTGAACGCTGCTCCTGCGATCTTGGCTTTCCGACGAATCTTCTCATAGACTTCTAGCAGCTGCTGATCGGTAATCTTCTCCCCCGTGAACGAATAGCCGAGACCGTCTCTTCTTTGGAACCGCAACAGTGGGGTGTGGCGCTTGAAGCCGACACACTCGAAGACGTCGTTCGTTTGGTAGCGCTTCAGCCCATACACATCAGAAATCATCATCATGTACTGTTGTCCAACTTGAAGTTTCCAAGGTTTCAATAAGTTACCTGCTGCTGCATCGTGGCCGGCTTGAATAAACTCATAGCACACCCCTGGATAGACTGGCAGACCTCCGTCGATGGACACGTCAGGATAGATCAGGTAAGCCACGGTTTCTGTCGACATCGAGAACATGGGACGAAAGAGTGGATCGATGTCTTTAAGTTGCTGCTGAAGATTATCGATGAAGGGTTGCACATAACCACCGTTCCAGCAGTACACCATTCGCAGTTCGGACAGCAGTTCTTTTACAGATGGACATGTGGAGGATGTGAGCAGTTGTCTCGCTCGAGCTTCTCGGAAATTAATGGCGGATCCCATTCGCCTTCGGAATTCTGGTAGCCAGCTCTCTGCCAAGATGCTTGTCACTTGAGTCCGAACTCGGTCCCAGTCACGTTGAGCATGATCCAGGATGGTGTAGAGCGAGGAGGGATTGGCCATGGCAATCAGGACTGGCGTGCTGAGTAGAAGCAGCGTGAGATGAAGCGCATCTTGAGGATACCGATCTGCTAGCCGCGCAACGGCCGGCACATAGACGATTGAATCACATAGGATATAACGTGCTAACCACCATGGGAGCGGCTCACGAGCTAGGAGTCCACTGACCGAACGATCTGGCGCCATACTGGTTAGAAAATAGAATGCGGGCCGGCCTAAACCAGCATGGCGGTAGGCAAGAATGGCCTGTGCGACATAGATCTGTTGGAGCACACGTAGACGCCGTTTCGGATAAAGGATTTGCTTGGGTTCATGGGTGGTGCCCGAGGTCCAGGCAAACTCCAGGGACCCTCGGCACGCGGCTGCTAACCTCTTGATCCGCTCCCTTGTCACCTCACTATAGGGTTCCGGCCCAAACCCCTCTATACCGTATTTGCGGGCTAAACCTTCTTGCGCTCGCCGATACCACACCACCCTGACCCAGAGAAGGACGTAGTGCCACCAAATCCAGCATGTAATCACAAGACGGGCTGTGGCAGATCGAAGCACAGACCTCATCGCTGCTCCCCCAGAACGCCTGATTGAATAGATTGCCGCCTCAGACGCTCAACATCAAATGCTGGGACAAGACCTACCGTTGGGAGGCGTGCGAAAGGGACACTGCCCTTACGGGAAAACATGAGAGACGGTTGAATGACATCCCACTTAATCAGGTATTTCCCAAAACATCCCTCATAATGGCGGAATTGATCACACAGCGCAGCAAGATGCAACCCGGCGTATGCCAAGACAGATGATTCTCCGACTAAACAACCGAGTTGAACCCCCAACCTGTGCTGGATAGCCTCCTCGCATAGCTTCAATGCATTGAGGAGACCACCGTTCTTTGCAATCCTAATGTTGATGGCCTGGAACGCGCCTTGCTTGATGGCACGAGTGAGATCCTCCATAGAACAAACCGATTCATCGGCACACAGAACGGCATCTCTGGCAAACTGCTTTTGGAACTGTTCAGATATCTCCCATGCACTTTTTGGAAAAGGCTGCTCAAACCAACGAACGCCGTGGTGGGCTTCCAGCATACGTGAGAAGTACTCGTTCGCATGATCTGGCGAGAGACTGCCATTAAGGTCTATGCGTATGTCTATTGGGTATGGGAATGCCCGCCGTATCCTCGTAATATAAGCTAGATCCTCATCGATGAGTCCTCGTCCTTTCACTTTAATGTGTTCGGCCTGAATGATCGTTCGGTAAAAAAAGTGGAGGGCGGAAAGCTTCAGGCCGGTAGCAAAAGGATACACTGCGGAATAGACGATGGCCAAATTGGTCCTCACGTCTGGATGTAAAAGCTCAGCTACTGACTTGCTTTGCTGCTTGCCCCAGAGATCGAGCAAGGCCAGTTCCAAGGCACAGAGAGCCCCAGATTTTCCAGCCTCATTAGGAACTTGATGCCACAGGGTAGTAATGAACTGGGTGGGATTGTGAATTTCAGCTTGGATAAGCGGTGGGATGAGTCGCCGAAGATAGCATATACAGTCTTCCGGCTTCTCTTGTGTAAGGTAATCACGACAGAGAAATTCACCGATACCAATGGTTCCATCATCAGCAGTAAGAGTAACGAACCCGGATGTATTCGCAGTTCGGGACGCCAGGTCATGATGAACAGAATTTCGTAATGGGATATGA
>CAYNXT010000080.1:0-7734 GCA_964401235.1 uncultured Planctomycetales bacterium | reverse complement strand
CGGGCTCACCGGCTGAGCGAACCGCCCCTGGGCCGGGGCAGTAATGCTGGGCCGGGAAGGAATCGAACCTCCGACCAACTGGTTATGAGCCAGCTGCTCTACCATTGAGCTACCGGCCCGTCGCCCCGCACCTGTCTATCACTTGGTGCGAGAATGAACGGTTGCATCTCTTTCTTGCAGACCTCGCACCCTTATTGCAGGTGCGGGGCTCCCCAAGAGGGAAACCTGAGGTTTCCCTCTTGGCGTTCGTTCCGCTCTTAGCGGAACTCACTATTCTCCCTTCCCGTCGGGAAGTACTTCGAGTAACTGCGTACGCACAGTCTACAAACCATGTAACATAAAAAAAATGGAGCGCGCCGTGTGGCACACTCCACTTTAAACTTTCCACTTTCCACTTTCAACTTTTCACTAGGCGCGGTCAGTCGGTTAGACGGCCTGGCTTTTTTCCTGGGAGAAGGTCAGCTCCAAGAAATTGCGCAGCCGCCGACTGCGAGTCGGGTGGCGCAGCTTGCGCAGCGCCTTCGCCTCAATCTG
Organism: uncultured Planctomycetales bacterium; assembly: GCA_964401235.1. Taxonomy (GTDB): domain Bacteria; phylum Omnitrophota; class Gorgyraeia; order Aquiviventales; family Aquiviventaceae; genus CAYNXT01. The sequence goes on along the minus strand of CAYNXT010000080.1, from coordinate 7,200 downwards.
CCGCACGCGCTCGCGGGTCACGTTGAACATTTGCCCTACCTCTTCGAGCGTGTGAGGCGAGCCATCCTGCAAGCCGAATCGCAAGAGCAGCACCTGCCGCTCTCGATCCGAGAGCGTGACCAACACATCGCCAATTTGCTCTTTGAGCATGCTGTAGGCTGTCGCGTTGGCTGGAGACACCGCCCGCTTATCCTCGATGAAATCTCCGAAGTGCGTGTCGCCATCTTCTCCGATTGGCGTCTGCAAGGAGATCGGCTCTTGCGCGATCTTAAGGATGCCACGCACTTTGTCTACCGGAATGCCGGTCGCGCGCGCGATTTCCTCCGGGGCCGGCTCACGGCCTGTCTCCTGCACGATCGCACGAGACACCCGGATAAGCTTGTTGATGGTCTCGGTCATATGGACGGGGATGCGAATCGTCCGCGCCTGATCGGCGATCGAACGCGTGATGGCCTGGCGAATCCACCAAGTGGCATAGGTCGAAAACTTGTAGCCGCGCTGGTACTCGAATTTCTCGACCGCCTTCATGAGCCCAATATTTCCCTCCTGGATCAGATCGAGGAATGAGAGGCCACGGTTAGTATATTTCTTGGCAATACTCACGACCAGCCGCAAGTTCGCCTCCACCAGCGCCTTCTTAGACTTGGTGTAGGCGGCTTCCCGTTGATAAATATCCTTGAGCGCGGCGCGCATCTTCTCGACCGGCCCCCCCAACAGCCGCTGCTGCTCCTGCCGCTTCTTGGCCAGCATCCGCAGCTTGATGTTGCGGCCTTTCCCTTTGGCGCGGGTGGTCAGCGCGAGTTGCCGTTCCACATTTTCAACGCCGCGCACATACCGAACCACCTGCTCGACGATCCATTCAATGGCTTGAATGGTGAGGTGATATTGCTCGATGACTTTGCGCGCTTTAGTCTTGGAGCGGGCTTTGCGCAGTTTCTTGCGCAGTTCGATCAGTTGGGCGACCAATTCTTCCCGCTTGAGATTCGGATCGTCCTTGGAATAGTCTTCAGGGCTGAGTTCGCCTTCGATGAGCAGATCGCTCAAGCGCAAGATCTCCCGTCGCGCAATCGGCAAGCGCAACACCGCCTCCCGATACGCCAATTCATCGGCTTCGATCCGTTTGGCCAGCGTCAGCTCCTGCTCGCGCGTCAAGAGCGGGATTTGGCCCATCTGCCGCAAATACATTTTTACCGGATCGTCAAGCTGGCCGACTTCTACCAGTTCGGCCGCCTCTTCTTCCGGCTGCTCCTTTTCTTCCCGCTCTTCCAGGCGCGAGGGAGCTGCCGGCGTTGAAGGCTTCTCCACAATCTCGATATTCTCTTTGCCTAAGAGCGTCAAGAGCTCATCGATCTCTTCCGGAGAAGCCACATCCTCCGGCAAAAGGTTGTTCAACTCATCATAGGTAAGCCGCCCCTTATCCCGTCCCATCATGATCACTTGGGCGAGCCGTTCACTAATCGGTTTGCGCTTCGTCGTCTCGGCCATGGCTCAGCCTCCCTTTACCTGGACCTGATATTCCGCTAACAATCGCCGCACGGTCGTCTCTTCCCCTGCATCCTGGGCCTGTTTCATCTGAGTTCGCAACTGCTCCAACATCCGTTCCTGACTCCGTGCATGAATCCGCCTCACGCACTCATCAAACGCCTGGGCTCTGGCGTCGACCGACTGCACCGAGGCCACCAAGGCCGTGACCAGTTGGCCTCGCCCCTCTTCGGAGAGACGCGAAATCACTTGGGCCGGACTCGGTTCTACGCCGGTGCTCAGCAGCTCCTGCACCACGTCGAGAATATGCCGCAGGGCCGGTTGCGTGATGTCCTCGAGTGTCAGCCGGTCTTGCGCCTGTTTCCAACGCAGCGGATCATCCAGCACGAGGGCCGTGAACAACGACTCAGGTCCTCGCGTGATGGATGCGCTCGCGCCTGCATCGGCCTGCGCGCTTCCCCGTGGAGCACGCTCGGCACTCATGGCTGCGCGCGGTTGGACCTTGGCCAGCTCGGCCAGCACCGCGGCCTCATCCAGATGGAGCCGCTCGGCAAGCTGGCGCACATACTCGCTGCGCGCCATAGCATTGGGAACCTTGGCAATCATCGGTAGCAACACCTGAGCCGCGCTGACCTTCGCTTCCGTTGAGCGGCCGGGAAATCGTTTGAGCGCATGCGCGATGAGCCACTCAAAGACCGTCACGCTCTGCGCTAAGAGCTGCTCAAACGCCTCGCGCCCGATGGCGCGCGCATGCTCATCGGGATCAACCCCGGGCGGCAATTGCGCGACCTGCACTTGCAATCCCGTTTCAACTAAGAGGTCGATGCCGCGCAGCGTCGCGGTCTCACCGGCCGCATCCGCATCAAACGCCAGAATCACCCGTTCGGCGTACCGCTTGAGTAACCGAGCCTGCTCAGCCGTCAGTGCGGTACCCAATGGAGAGACGACATTCGCAATCCCGGCCCCGGAAAGCACGACGCAATCAAAATATCCTTCCACGATCACCACGGTTCTTGACTGGGCGATTGCGCTTTTCGCTTGCACGAGGCCGAAGAGATGGCGTCCTTTTGTGTAGACCGGACTTTCAGGTCCGTTGAGATATTTCGGCTCAGCGCCATCGAGGCTGCGTCCGCCGACGCTGACCACACGACCGCGCATATCGAGAATAGGAAAGATCAGCCGATTACGAAATCGATCGTAATAGCCGGAGCGCCCTTTGACCAGCAATCCAGCCGCTTCCAATGGCTCAGGCGCCATGCTTGTTTTCTTGGCCGCGCTCAAGAGCGGGTCCCAGCCGGGTGGGGCCCAACCCATACGAAACACCTCTCGCGTCTGCTCCGAGACGCCACGCCGCTCAACGTAGGTGCGCGCGGCTTGCCCCTGGGGTGAAAGGAACATTCGCTCAAAATAGTGGCATGCCTTGTCCATGAGCGCAAAGAGCTGCTCATGCTGAGCCTCGTTTGAACCGGTCTCGCGCTCGGGCATTCGCAGACCCACCTGATCCGCCAACTGACGCACCGCCTCGGGAAACGTCAAGCGATCATGCTGCATCAGAAAGCTGAAAATGTTGCCCCCCACCCCACAGCCAAAACAGTGGAAGATCTGTTTATCGGTGTTGACCATAAATGACGGCGTTTTTTCCTTATGAAATGGGCAGTTGGCTTTCCAGTGTCGACCGGCGCGCTTGAGTGGCATATACCGTCCGATCAACTCGGCAATGTCCGCCCGGGCTTGAATTTCATCAATGAGCGTTTCAGAAATTAACGGCATGCAGGCAGCAACGGCTCCATCCGATACTCGGCCCCCGGAAATCGATTGCTCACTTCTTCGAGCACCATCTGCGCCTTCCCCACGATGAACGGGCCGCTGAGCGAACGCTCTTCCACGCTTGCCGTAAAATACGGCACACCACTCCACGCCAGCGCCAGGACCACCAGACCCGCCCACCCCATCCCTCGAAGCGCACCACAGGCGACTGCTACGAGCTGAATGAACCAATGCAACCGCTCCCACTTCAAGACTTTCGTCAAGGCTCTTAAGAGCACATGCATGAGGACGACCAATCCTGCAAAGAGCGCCCAGAAGAGAATGAATGTTGCGGTCCTGGGATTCATCCACCCAATCCATGGCAGCGTGGCATTAATGAGCAGACTTGAATAGTTGACGACGGCTGCGCTGACAACGATAAGTCCCAGCAGGTTTAAGAGTTCGGTCCAGACCCCACGAGAAAATGCGACGTAACATGCTCTGAATACAATAATTATAACGACTAGATCAACCCAATTTGGCCAGTTCATTTATCGAGCAGCTTGCCTATTTTGCATTCTAGTTGAAGTATACCTGACCGTCGTCAAACGTGTCAAGGAAGCGCTACCTTATTTTTTGAAAGCGCTACCGCGGTGTCGACTTTCGTTTAGGACGTTATGAAGTTCGACAGGAGTGCAAACTGGGAAAGAGAGAGCGCTTCTCCTCGTACCTGAGGTGGAACCTGTAACGTCTGGGTGAGGAACTCTTCAAGCGCGGCACGAGTTGGCGGCTTGCCTGGAAGAGTTTTCAGGCAGTTGAGTAAGGACTTGCGCCGTTGTCCAAAGGCTGCCTTTACTAGCGCAAAAAATTGCGTTTCATCTTTTACGGCGACTGATGGCTGGAGGCGATTCTGTAAATGCACGCAGGTAGAATCCACCGTGGGCTGCGGAAAAAACGCCCCGCGGGGCACGGACATGATCTGCCGCACCTCCCAGCCGTATTGCACCAAGATGCTGAGCCGGCCATAGGCTTTAGTGCCGGGTGCTGCCGCCAGGCGTTGGGCGATTTCCTGCTGTACGATCAAGAACGCGTCGCGGATGGCGTGTCGGTGTTCGCAGAGCATGATGAGCACAGGCGAGGTGATGGAATAGGGAATCGCACCGACGACCACAACCGGAGCCTCCGGCATCTGCCAGCGAAACTGCAGGATGTCTTCGCAGACCACCGTCACGCGCGGCAGGTGGCTCATGCGCTCACACAGCAATGCGCAGATCCGGCGGTCCACTTCCACCGCGATGACGCGCCCGGCGCGCTGGGCCAGCGGCTCGGTCAGCGCGCCCAGTCCTGAGCCAATTTCCACGACGGTATCTTGCGGGGCGAGTGTCCAGCGCGTCATCAGCTCTGCGATGAGACGCTCATCAATCAGGTGGTGCTGCCCGAGTCGTTTGGTGAGCCGAACGTCCTCACTGCGGAGCAGCGACTTGAGTTGCGCAACCGTCAGCATAACCGGGCGGCAAGTTCGATGGCATAGCGCATTGATCCGGGATTCGCACGGCCGGTTCCGGCAATATCGAGCGCGCTGCCATGATCGGGGGACGTGCGAATAAACGGCAGCCCCACGGTCAGCTGGCAGCCGTGATCGCGCGAGACCATCTTAAACGGAATCAACCCTTGGTCATGATACCAGCAGACGATCGCATCGTACGCACGAGGGCCTGTTCCTTGACTCGCAAACAACCCATCTGCCGCAAACGGCCCCTCGCACCGGATGCCTTGACGGCGCAGCGCGCGCATCACCGGTCGTGCAATCCGCCCCTCCTCTGCTCCGAGCAATCCCTCTTCCCCCGCGTGGGGATTCAACCCACACACGGCTAGTGTTGGACGCCGCACATGAAAGGAGCGCCTGAGGGCCGCGTCCGTCATCTGAAGCGTCCTGCGCAGCACGCGTGAAGTAACTAGTCGTGAGACCTGGGCCAGCGGCACATGGCGCGTCAGGAGGACGACTCGCATCCGATCCGAGACAAACATCATGACGACATGTGGGACACGAAGCCGGCGCGAGAAATATTCCGTGTGCCCTGTAAATCCCGACTCGGATCGCTCAATCGCCCACTTGGTGACCGGGGCTGTCACCAGCGCTCCAAGCTGTCCCCCGTGCCACAACGTCAGCGCGGCCTTGAGATAATTCAACGAGGCCGCCCCTGCCGCGCGCGTGGAACGGCCTGGCCGAAAGCTCGCCGTATGCCCCAGATCAAGAAACCGCATACCGCGGGGTAGAAGGCTTAGATTCTCATCAATGCGAATTTGTTGCCAGTCCGGAAGCTGCAGACGCAATTGCCTGGCGGTCTGCTGAAAGACGGCCTGATCGCCGATGATGAGAAGGCGATTGCGAATCGTGACGGGCAAACGAGTCAGCGCTTTGAGGAGGACTTCGGAGCCGATCCCGCAGGGATCACCCGCTGTCACGACAATTGAGGGGAGATGCTTCATCACCCCTTCACGGGGATATCAATGTAGGCGTTTTTCTTCAGCTCGGTAAGCCACCGCTGGAAGGCGGCTTGAAATTTCTGCTGATAGAGACGCTGGTAGATCGCCTGGTTGGCCTCGGTGACGGAAAGTGCCTCGACCGGCTTGCGCTCCTCTACTTTGAGCAAATGAAATCCTAGGCGTGTTTGAATGGGCGAAGAAAGCTCGCCTGGCTGCAGCCCAAACGCCACGGCGTCGAGCTCCGGCATAAGCTCCCCCTGGGCAACCCAGTCCATCGCCCCGCCCTCGTTGGCATGGGGGTCTTCTGAATACTGTTTGGCCAGCGCGGCAAAGTCGGCTCCGGCGGTGAGTTGGCGATGAACGTCGTCGACGCGCTCGCGCGCGGCGGCCTCCGAGCGCTGCTCGCCCATGCGGACCAGCAGATGCGACACCCGCACCCGCTCGCCGTGCTTAACCATCTCCGGATGCCCTGTGAGTTCTTTGGCAACTTCCTGCGGGCTGATGTAGACAAAGGCCCGGACCTTGCGGTCGATAATCTTCTGAACCAGGAGCTGCTCGCGCAACTGCTCCTTGAGCTGCTCGCGCGTCATGCCCGATTCCTGCAGCGACTGCTCAAAGGCTTCATCCGAATCAAACCGGTCGCGCAGCGTCTTGAGCCGCTCGATGACCTCATCAGTGCTGACCGTGATCTCCTGGCGTTTGGCTTCTTGGAGAATCAGGCGCTGCTCAATCAACCGCCGCAGCACCACCACGTGCAGCTCCATGGCCCGGGCATCGCTGGGCGTCTTCTGGCTCTCAGCTTCCAGCATCGCCGTGGCATGCAACGCGACATCCGCGTCGGTAATCACATCATCATTCACAACGGCCACGATCCGATTGACCGTTTCCGCCCAAGCGATCGCTCCCGCGCGGAGCAGGCTCACCACCAGGAAAATGGCGAATGGCGAATGGCGAATGGCGAATAACCGACGGTTTAGATTCGACAATCGACACTCGACAATCGGCATTCTCATCGCACGACTCCAAGAGGTTGGCCGATTCGTTCGCTCAGCGGCGCGTCCACCGATTCGCCTTGCCGTAACCGGTGGATTGCCTCGCGCAAGAGCCGGCAGTACAGATCAAATCCCACCGCGCTGATGTGGCCGGACTGCTCCGTGCCAAGGAGATTGCCTGCTCCACGCAGCTTTAAATCTTCCATCGCAATGGTAAATCCAGAGCCCAGCGCGGTATGTTCGGCCATGGTCTCAAGGCGCGAACGCGCCTCTTGGCTGAGCACCGCGTCCTTTGAAATGACCAGGTAGGCATGGGCCGGACGATCAAACCGGCCGACCCGCCCGCGCAACTGGTACAAATCCGCCAACCCAAACGCCTCGGCATGCCGCACGATCAGCGTGTTCGCGTTTGGAATATCTATGCCAGATTCAATGATGGTCGTAGTCACCAGGACATCTAGCGTGCCGTCCATGAACCGGAGCATCACCTGCT
>CAYNXT010000079.1:0-7734 GCA_964401235.1 uncultured Planctomycetales bacterium | reverse complement strand
TCGGAACAGTCCGCAAGCTTGCCAGGCAATGCGCTTGATTCCAAGAGCCCCTTGCGGCGCACGAGCTCGCGCTCATGCCGGGCGCGCTCGCGGGCTCTGGCCTCGATCAAGCATTTATCGGCGATCTTGCTGGCGACCGATGGATGCTCCTCGAAAAAGCTCGAGAGCTTCTCATTGCAGACCGAGGCGACGACCCCTTCGACTTCCGGGCTGCCGAGCTTTGCTTTGGTCTGGCCTTCGAACTGCGGCTGCGGCACCTTCACGCTGACGACCGCCGTCAGACCGGCGCGCGAATCCTCGCTTTCGATCTTCAGGTCGTCCCCTTTGAAGAGGTTCTTGCTCTTGCAATAGGTGTTGATCGTCCGCGTCAGCGCCGACTTGAAGCCTGAGAGGTGCGTCCCGCCGTCGACGGTATTGATATTGGTGGCGAAGGAAAAGAGGTTTTCGGAAAAGGCATCGTTGTACTGCAAGGCGATCTCAACCGTGACGTTCTCCCGCGTGTCCTCGAAGGAGATCACATTGTGCAGCGGGGTTTTGTTCTTGTTTAAATGGGCGACGAACTCCTTGATCCCTCCCTCAAACTGGTACTTGATCTCCTTGTCGTTGCGCTCATCCTTCAGCGTGACGATCAGGCCTTTGTTGAGGAACGCCAGCTCGCGCATCCGGTTGGAGAGCGTCTCAAAATTGTGCGCGATCTCTTTGAAGATCTCCTTATCCGCCTTGTAGGTAATCCGCGTGCCGGTGCCGGTGGCTTTGCCGACGACGCTCAGGCCTGAGACAGGCTTCCCACGCGCATACCGCTGGCGGTACATCTTGCCGTCGCGTTTGACCTCGGCCTCGAGCCATTCGGACAAGGCGTTAACCACCGAGACCCCGACGCCGTGCAGCCCTCCGGCTACCTTATAGGTGCGGTTGTCGAACTTGCCCCCGGCGTGCAGCTTGGTGAGCACGACTTCCAGCGCGGATTTTTTCTCCGTCTTGTGCTGATCCACGGGGATGCCGCGTCCATCGTCGATCACCGTCACCGAATTGTCACGATGAATGAGCACGTCGATGTGTTTGCAGAACCCGGCCATGGCCTCGTCGATCGAGTTATCCACGACCTCCTCGACGAGATGATGCAGGCCGCGGTTGCTCGTGTCGCCGATGTACATCGCCGGGCGGCGGCGCACCGCCTCCAGTCCTTCGAGCACCTGGATACTGCTGGCGTCATACGATTTGTCCGCTCGCGCTATTGTTGCCCTCTTCATGGGTGATTTAACTCGCTTCGGTTGAGTTGACTGCTGTGTCTTTTTCGCCACCGCACTCCCTTGCTGTACGTCATCCAATCGTCCGTGGCATGTCGAACGAGGGTCCTCGCTCTCGTCAAGGTCTGATACAGGCTGTTATCTCTCAAGATGACGCGGCTCTTCGCCCAACGCTGCCGGATGGGCTCAACAGCCACGAGCTCTTCGCTGAAGAGGGCGCGCTGACGATCGATCAGGTATGGCATAGTTAACTACTCGTTCCCGGACGGAGGATGATCTCTTCCACCGATTCCCCGCCGCTCTGGCGCACGCGCTGCAAGAGCTCGGCGCGCTGGTAGTTCAGCGCGTAGCTGTCTCCCGGCCGGTCGGCATGCACCACTAACCGCCCTCGCCGAAGGCTCACCGGTTTGGTGTGGGCGGCCAGCGAAGCCCCGACGAGCCGTTTCCATCGTCGCTGGATCCCGAACAACACACGGTGCTTCTCCGCGGTGCCCCGTACAACATTCTGGATTACAGCGCCAAGGCGCTCTGGGCTCTTGCGCGCCGCCATTGAGTCTACACCACTTTCATCGGCAAGACGACGTAAGTAAACTCCGGCTGACGGATGACCGCCGGCCGATCCGGTCCTGAGAGCTCAATCGTCACGTCGCTGCTTGTCATGGCTTTGAACACATCCAGCCAAAACTCCGGGTTGAACGCGACCGTCATCGCTTCGCCGCGATAGGCCACCGGCAACTCTTCGCGCGCGCTTCCCAACTCCGGCGACTCCTTGGAGACGATCAGTTTGTTGGGGGACAACTCAAAGACAATGGCTTGCGAAGTCGCCGTCGTCATGAGGCTCGCTCGACGAACCGCATTGGCAAGCAGTTGTCGGTCGCACGTCACGGTATTTTTTGAAGATGCGGGAATGACCTTTTCATAGGGGGGGAACTGCCCGTCTAACAACCGGGTGAGCATCGTGACGTGGCCAAACTGAAACATGAGCTGATTGTCCTTCAATGGAGCGATCTTCACCGCCTCCCGGCTCTCTCCTTCAAGCAGACGCCCAAGCTCGCGAACGGTCTTTGCCGGAATCACCAGATTGAACCCTTGAGTGATCGGGCTGTGTAACCCTACCGATGAGACGGCTAGTCGTCGTCCATCAGTGGCGACCATCGTGAGTGTGTTCTTCTGCGCGCTTAAGAGCGCCCCATTGAGAATAAACCGAGCTTCCTCCATCGACATGGCATAGGCCGTGTGGAGAATGACCTGCTTGAGTTCCTCTTGAGCAAGCTCTCCCCCGGCTCCGCTTTCTTGGGTGGGCAGCACGGGAAAATCTTCCGGGGGAAGCCCTGGAACGCGAAAACTACTCGGGCCGCAGTTCAAGATGGCCGTATGGTTTTTCTTGGCTTCAAGAGTGACCGGCTCATCTGGAAGCTCCCGAATAATCGTGGTGAGTTTCCGTGCCGGCAACGCGACAGCGCCTTGCTCAATGGGTTGGGTGAGGGGAAATCGACACTGAATTCCCACATCTAAATCGGTGGTGGTGAGTGTAAGCTCCTTGTCGGTGGTTTGGAGTAAAACGTTCGCAAGGATCGGTAGAGTGCTTCGATCATTGACGACATGCTCAACCATTTGAAGATTTTTTAATAGTTGCGGTTGTGGAATTGTTAATCGCATACGACCCTCCTCCAATTCACCCGCACTTCGCCTTTGGGCGAAGTGCGGGTTTGCGCTACTATAACAACACGTTATTCTTAACTACAAACGTTAGTCGGAGTATCCGGGGGTGTGAGATCTGTGGAAACGTTGCGCTTAAGACGCCCCCCTCGACGCTGTCAGGACCAATTCATTCAGCCGTTCTACGAGGTGCTTCTTGTGGATATCTTGTGCAATTTCCCGGTCAATTTTTTCGACCGCATGCATGACGGTCGTATGATCCCTTCCCCCGAACGCTCGGCCAATTTCCGGTAGCGACGCCTCGGTCAACCGCCGGCACAAAAACATCGCCACCTGGCGCGGATACAACACCGAGCGCTGCCGTTTTGCCCCGCGGATCTCGCTCATCTCAAGCTGGAAATATTCGGCGACCCGTCGTTGGATGAGTTCTAAGCTGATGCGCGAGCTGACCTCGCGCACCATATCTTTAAGGACTTCGCGGGCGACCGACGCAGTCTGCGGCTTGTTGAACAGATTGCAGTAGGCGATGACGCGGATCAACGCCCCTTCGAGCTCGCGGATGTTCGCGGTGACCTGCTGCGCGATAAAGAGCGTGACCTCATCAGGCACGGCGATGCGCGCCTCCTCGGCCTTCTTGCGCAGAATCGCGATGCGCGTTTCCAAATCCGGCGTTTGAATGTCAGTCACCAGGCCCCATTCAAACCGCGAGACGAGGCGCTCCTCAAGCCCGGCGATTTCTTTGGGCGAACGGTCGCTGGAGACGACGATCTGTTTGTGCGCGTCGTAGAGGGTGTTAAAGGTGTGGAAAAACTCCTCCTGGGTCGCTTCTTTCTCCGCAATGAAATGAATGTCGTCAATGAGGAGCACATCCACGGTGCGGTAGCGGTCCCGAAACTTCGAGGTGGTTTTCGTTTGAATCGCGGTGATCAGATCGTTGGTGAAGCCTTCGCTGGAGGTGTAGACGATGCGGCGGCTCGGCCACCGGCGCACGACGGCATTGCCAACCGCCTGCATGAGATGAGTTTTGCCAAGCCCCACCCCGCCGTAAATGAACAGGGGGTTATAGGCTTTGGCCGGCGACTCGGCGACTGCCAGAGAGGCGGCGTGGGCAAAACGGTTGCTCGGACCGACCACAAACCGGTCGAACGTCAAGGTGAGGTTGAGGCCATGCTCGCTCTTTGGCGCAGGGGTCAGTGGCTCGGGGCTCGGCGTGCGCGCGAGCACCTCGGCGATCGTAGTGGGTAATGGCGTCGGCGAGATCGCAGCGGTCACGATCTTGAGTTCGCGGCCGCTCGCGTGGAGCTTGAGCGCATCGGCATAATGGCTTGCGACCCAATCGCGGAAGAAGGTGTTGGGCGCCTCAAGGATCACCACGTCCTTGGTGGCGGATGCGACGGCTAGCGGATCCAACCATCGACTGACGACTTCAGCGCCAAAGCGTTCTCTTAGCGCATTTTTGGCTGCGAGCCAATCAAACTGAGAGTTTTGCACAGTTTCCACACGTTTTCCACAGCCCCTAGCGGAAGCTACCGGGGTGGTTATTATAGCAACCCAATCAGGACCACTCAAGCGCTTTCTCCTTGCATCGTGGGGTCGTTATTCGTATAATGCGTCGAGCAGGCAGGTGGGGGGATGAAGAAAAATCTTCGCAATCGGTCCAACATCAAACGAGCACGCGTGCACGGATTTCTCTCCCGTATGAGTTCGCGCGGAGGACGGCGCGCGCTCAATCGCCGTCGACAGAAAGGCCGTTGGCAACTGATCCCGGCGTGACGGTCCAGCCGCTCAAATCTACACGCATCTTCCAGACGATTTACCGACGAGGTCGTTGGGCGCGCGGCACCTGGCTTTCTATCGGTGTGCTGTTGGGTGAGCCGCGGCTGACGCGTGTGGGCATTCGCACGCGACGAGGATTCAAAGGAGCGGTGCTCCGCAATCGTCTCAAGCGACAACTCAAGGCCATTGTCTATGGAAAATCATCCCACCCCTTACAGCTCGGACTCGATGTCGTGATCGTGCTTCACCCACCCACGCTCCCCGTTTCAGCCGCCAAATTTCAAGAGGAACTGACGCGGCTATGCCAACGACTCAAAGTGCTTCGTGAGGCTTCATGATACGCCGGCTCGCCTGGTTATATCGTAATACCTTGTCTCACATGATGTTACCATCATGCAGATTCGTGCCAAGCTGTTCAGAGTATGCTAAAACCGCCATTATTCGCTATGGACTCCTTCGAGGAGCTGGCAAGGCGCTTCTGAGGGTACTACGCTGCAACCCCTTCTCGCATTGCGGACCTGACCCGCTACCCTGATAATGGAAAAACGTGTTTTGCTGGCTGCCCTGCTCTCTGCCCTGCTTCTTGCGTGGTATTCCCAGGCGATGCTTCCAAAGCCGCAACCACAATCCGATATGGAGCAGCCTGTGCAAGAATCTTTTGTTACGCCTGCAGAATCTATTACGCAACTATCTGTACAAGAAGAAGTTGTAATACTTGAATCTCAGCACTTGGCGCTTGAAATCGGACTCTTAAGCGGAGCGATTCGCCATGTAGAGTTGAAAGAATTTTCAAGTTCATTCCGGCCGGAGCACCCAATATTGATTCCTACAATCTCTGGAGAAACACTGAGCTGGAACAAGCAGACTCAGGACACCCAGAGCCTGGTGCTGAGTGCGACAGGCAGGTCAAAAGCCGCGTATAAGCTCTCCTACGTTCTTGCATCAGAAAACCCCACGCTTTCCATTCAGCTCACTTCATCATATCCTGATAATCAGCACGGCGAACCAGAAGTAGTTTTTAGGAACTCGTGGGCTCATGAAGATCCCCTGGCAAATGGGCGCGCTCCCCTTGAAACGGTGTTGCTGCTTGAGGCAAACGGCAAGAGCACGTACAAACGGTTTGGAGCTCTCACGAAGGGAGAGAAAATTGTTCCACGTGGAACATTAATGGTTTCGCTGACAGAGCGTTATTTTTGCCAGTCGATTCGCTTTGAAGGGCCTCAGTGGGTATCAAAGGTTTTAGCCTCCCCTCAAGGTAATTTGCTAGTTGAATCCAAAGGCAAGCTGACACCATCAAGTCAAGGTGGGAGCGCTTCGGCGGTCCTGTACATTGGTCCTCGAGACTATTTTTATCTTGATCGAGCAGGCTTTCGATTAGCCTTTCCCATTGGGATACTGGGCAAGATCGGACTGGCCTTTCTGCTGGTGCTTAAATGGCTTGCTTCCATTACCCGTAATTACGGCGTGGCGATTATTCTATTTTCTTGTCTGGTGACGGGGATCATGGCTCCGTTTACTCTCTTAAGCATGAAATCGATGAAGCGAATGCAGGAACTCAAGCCGGAATCTGACCGGCTCATGGCCAAGTACAAAGAGGATCCTAAACGGGCTCAACAAGAGATATTCGCCCTCTATAAGTCGCAAAAAGTCAACCCGGCAAGCGGCTGTTTACCGTTGCTGCTGCAGATGCCAATTTTTATCGCGCTATTCCAGGCGCTCACACACTTTATCGAGCTTCGAGGCCAATCGTTCCTGTGGATTAAAGATCTCTCCATGCCTGATCGCTTAGCTAAACTTCCGTTTTCCGTTCCTATCCTCGGAGAGTATTTTAACTTGCTGCCACTTCTTATGGCGCTTGCCATGTATCTGCAGACGAAAATGTCGCAACGAAATATGCCCACGGCAGACCCGAATAATCCTGCCGCTCAGATGATGTCAGGCCCGATCATGTCTATCATGTTTTGTGTCATGTTCTACAATTTCCAATCAGGTCTGGTCATGTATTGGATGATCAACAGTTTGCTTTCTATGGTATGGTACCGATTAGCGAGATAGTTATCCACAGGAAGCGCACATCTGTGCAAAAATTAATCACCACTGCAACACAGCATACCACTCTGTGTTTCTGTGGTGCTCTCTGTTTTCGCTTGCGATTTCAGCTACAGCCTGTAGAATGCCAGATACACTAATGTTCCACGTGGAACATGTTCCAGATGGCTAAGGCCATCGCTGTCTGCAATCAAAAGGGCGGTGTTGGAAAATCTACGACCGCCGTCAATGTCGCCTCCTATCTCGCGCTCTCCGGCAAGCGCACGCTGCTGATCGATCTCGATCCACAAGGCAATGCGACGACCGCCTGTGGTATCTCTAGAAAAACGCTTGAGAAGGATATCTACGACGTGCTCATCGACGGGCTTGATCCACGCGAAGCGATCGTTACGACTTCGATAGATAGACTCTGGCTGCTCCCATCGAGCCTTGATCTTGCAGGCGCTGAGCCAAAGCTTGCCACCGAACCACAGCGGGAGCTTCGACTCAAGCAATCCTCCGAAGTGCTGAAGTCTGAATACGAGTTTTTGTTGTTTGATTGCCCGCCATCGCTTGGGCTCTTAACAGTGAATGCATTGGTGGCCGCAGACAGCACGATTATTCCTGTTCAGTGCGAATACTTTGCGCTGGAAGGATTGAATTCGCTCATGCATACGGTGACACTACTCAAACAACGTCTAAATCCTTCGCTTCGCGTCGGGGGTATCGTCTTAACCATGACCGATTTCAGGGCCAATCTTGCGAAAGAGGTTGCTCAAGAAGTGCGAGGATTTTTTAAAGAGCTGGTCTTTGACACCGCCATCCCAAGAAATATCAGACTGGCGGAGTCTCCAAGTTTTGGCAAACCGATTTGTCTCTATGATCCGAATTCAACAGGCGCATTAGCGTATCGTCTTCTTACACAAGAGGTTATGCAGAAAGAAATCGAGACAACAGCAGAGGTGGAAGGATGATCCCACGCCCTGCCTGGGGTCGCTACGCGACCATGGACGCAGTCCATTCA
>CAYNXT010000078.1:0-7755 GCA_964401235.1 uncultured Planctomycetales bacterium | reverse complement strand
TTGTGAATCGACCACGCAGCTCATCGCGAACTCTCATGCGTTGAGCAATCCCTGGAAGCGCCGGAAGATCGAGAGCCTCAAAACGCTCCTAGTCGGAGCGGTAGAAGCCGATGGCAAGGTCGGGGTCAAAC
Source organism: uncultured Planctomycetales bacterium (assembly GCA_964401235.1). Lineage (GTDB taxonomy): Bacteria > Omnitrophota > Gorgyraeia > Aquiviventales > Aquiviventaceae > CAYNXT01. Next base: position 7,624 of record CAYNXT010000078.1, on the reverse strand, counting down.
TTAACGTGCCCGAAGCCAAATTGCAGCAGGTCATGTCGACGCTCCCGGCCATGAAGCGCCCCACCGTGTCTAAGCTGTGGTCCAAAGATAATCGCGATCCCTGGTGGGCGGTCGAGACGATCATCGAAGAGCGTCAAATCAAAGCGTTGATTCCGCAATTGAAAGAGGCCGGGGCGCAAGACATCATCGAGTATCCTTTAAACAAAGTGATCTACTGACATCATCCGTCAGGCACCCTTCATTGTGATTGTTGTTGCGGCAGGATTGTGTGCCGGCGGGTGTGCTGGCTCTCGCCTGGCAAGGCGTGGGGGGGATCACGCCGCCTTCGGCGCCTATCTCAAGGGGCTCATGCTCGAGCGCTCCGCCCAACTGCCCGAGGCGCTTGATGCCTATCGGATGGCGCTGGAACATGATCACCGCTCCCCGCAGCTCCACGTCCGGCTCGGGGCGACCCATGTCAAGTTGGGCCAGACGGATCGCGCGCTCCAGTCGTTTTCCCGCGCGCTCGCCCTTGAGCCGAACCATCCGGACGCCTTGCGCTGGATCGCCATGCTCTACACGTCACAGGGCGACCTCGAGAAGGCCGTGGACGCATATGAGCGGCTCCTGGGCCAGAACCCTGACGATGAATTCGTGATGAGTACCTTGGCGGATCTGTATGTGCTGGAAGGTGCCTTGCCCAACGCCGTCGAGCTGTATCAACGATTGATTCGGGAGCACGGCTCGACGAGTCAGCTCCACTTTAATCTGGGCGTGCTCTATGGCCGCATGGATCGGTTCGACGAGTCGCTGCAAGAGCTCTCTCGAGCGCTGGAGCTCGCTCCGGAATCGTTAGACACCCGCGTGGCGTTGGGTCTGACCTACGAGCTGATCGGGCGCTACGAGACGGCTGCGGCGCACTATGAGGAAGCGATCCAGATGGATCCGCTGAATCCACGGCTCTATCATCATGCCGGGCGCGCATATTTTAACGCCCGCGCATACCACGAAGCGGTCGTCAACTATCAAGCCGCGCTAGATATCGCCCCCAGCGACTTAGAAGCGATGATGGGGGTGGTGCGCGTGTGGATGGCGCAGTTGCGTTTTGACGAGGCAGAGCGGTTTCTTGCGAAGAAGCTGGCGGAGTTGCGCCATCCCCCGGAGCTGTATGTGGCGCTGGGGCTCGTGTATCGGGAAGCCGAGCAATCCCAGGAAGCGATGCGCGCGTTTGAACGGGCTATTGACGTAAAGACCGATTACGCGCAGGCGCATTTTTATCTGGCCGCGCAGTTGGATCAGCTCGGGCGCCGCCCGGAAGCGCGCGTGGAGCTGCGCCGAACGATCGAGCTCGACCCCCAGCATCCGGATGCGCTGAACTATCTGGGCTACATGGATGCGGAGGCCGGTATTAATCTCGATGAAGCCAGGCAACTGGTCGAGCAGGCTCTGGCACTCGATCCAAGCAACGGCGCCTATCTCGATAGCCTCGGCTGGGTCTATTATCAGATGGGCGAGCTGCGGCAGGCGATGAGGTTGCTGCTGCGCGCCGCGGAAATCGTGGATTCTGACCCCGTCATCTTCGATCATTTAGGAGAGGTGTATTGGAAATTACAGGATCATGAGCAGGCGCGCCGCAGTTGGCAGCGCGCGCTGGAGCTCGATCCCACGCAAGATGCCATTGCAGAGAAGCTTCGTCGAGCCACGCCAGAGGAGGCCCTAAGTACAGCCCCATGAACAACCAGATTATTGCGAATTAACCGATGGCAAACTCAGTCACTGAACTGAAGAAGCTGGCGATTGAGTTGCGCCAGACCATCCTGCGTACGATTGCCAAGGCCGGCAGCGGGCATCCGGGCGGATCGCTCTCCATGGTCGAGCTGCTGATCGGACTCTATTGGCACGCGCTGCGGCACGATCCTCAGCGGCCTGACTGGCCGGACCGAGACCTCTTCTTGCTCTCCAAAGGACATGGCTGCCCGGCGCTCTACACGGTGCTGGCCTCCCAAGGGTATTTTCCGAAAGAGGAACTCTCGACGCTGCGTCGCTATCCCACGCGGCTGCAGGGCCATCCAGAGCGCGGCTCAGTCCCTGGGGTTGAAATTTCCGCCGGCTCGCTAGGGCAGGGCTTGTCGATGGCCAATGGCATTGCGCTAGCGGATCGCTTGGATGGCCGCACGCGGCGGATCTATTGCCTCATGGGCGATGGAGAAATTCAGGAAGGCCAGGTGTGGGAAGCCGCGATGACAGCGCACCACCATCACCTGGAGAACGTCTGCGCGATTATCGACGCCAATCAATTGCAGCAAAACGGGCCGGTGAAGCAGATCCAGGACATTGAACCGCTGCCGGAGAAGTGGCGCGCGTTTGGCTGGCATGTCATTGAGATCGACGGCCACGACATCGCCCAGGTCCTCAAGGCGTATGATGCGGCGGCGACGATTACAGGAAAGCCGCAAGTGATCGTGGCGCGCACGATCAAGGGCAAGGGCGTCTCGTTCATGGAGCTCAACCCGGCCTGGCACGGTGTCGCTCCCAAGCCGGATGAGTTGGAGCGCGCACTGGGCGAACTTCAAGCAGCAGGATCACGCTAATGGCGGATAAAGCCACACGAGACGGATTCGGGGAAGGGTTGCTCGAGTTAGGCAAGACCCACCCGCCCGTCGTCGCGCTTTCCGGCGATCTGGAAGATTCCGCACGAGCGATCTGGTTCAAAAAAGAGTATCCGAACCGGTTTTTCTCCGTCGGGATTGCGGAGCAGGACATGGTGGGCACGGCTGCAGGGCTGGCCATTGGCGGTAAGGTTCCCTTCGCCTGTTCGTTCTCGCAGTTTGTAACGGCAAAATCGCTCGAGCAGTTGCGCCTGGCAGTGTGCTACCAGAAGCTCAATGTCAAAATCGTGGGTTCGCACGGTGGTTTATCAGTTGGCGCGGATGGAGCGACAGCCGAGGCGCTTGAAGAGCTCGCCTACATGCGTGCGCTGCCCAACATGACGGTGATCGCACCCTGTGACGCGCTTGAGGCCAAGCGAGCCACAATCGCCTCTGCCGACTATCCAGGGCCGGTCTTTCTGCGGCTGGGACGCGCGCCGGTGCCGGCAATGACGAAAGAGTCGGATGTGTTTCGAATCGGCCAGGCGAATGTCTTACGTCAGGGTGAAGATGTCGCCATTGTCGCGTGCGGCGTGATGGTCTCTCATGCGCTCCAGGCCGCTGATCTGCTCGCCAAAGACGACGTGCATGCTCGAGTCATCAATCTGCATACGATCAAACCGATCGATCGTCAAACCCTCATCACAGCTGCCAAAGAGACCGGTGCGGTGGTGACGGCCGAAGAGCATTCGGTCATTGGGGGCTTAGGGAGCGCGGTCGCTGAGGTGCTCTCGACCTCGCACCCGGTGCCCATGCGGTTTGTGGGTGTCCAGGATCGCTTCGGCACCTCAGGCGATCCGGCTGAGCTGCTCAAAGCCTTCCACCTCATGCCTGAGGATATCGTCAAGGCCGCTAAAGACGTCCTCCGCCTCAAACAAAACGCGCCGCTATAAGTGTCATTTAATTTGACGTTTTAATTGTCAAATGATATGCTTATGCTAAAGGAAATGCGATGAGACGAGTGAAAAGCGACACGACCTTGATCGGGGTCTCCGAGTTGCGCACGCGCGCAGATGAGATTCTCAAGGTAGCACAACAGGAACCGGTCATCGTGGAAAAACGGCACAAGCCTATGGCTGTTCTGATTCCCATTGCCGAGTATGAACGGACTGAGCATGTCCTCGATCTCCTTGAAGAGACGATCCTAGGGCTCCTCGCGAAGGAGCGAGAGCAGCGCTCAAAGCGCAAGGACTACTTGACGCTCGAAGCACTTGAACGGAAAGTCGGCCTGCGCCACGCGTGAGCGATGTGGCAGGTCGAGATTCATCCGCTCGTCTGGGAAGAGGATTTTGCCCGGCTCGATCCGCCAGCGCGCATTCGAATTACCAAGGCCCTCCGGAAGAAACTCACCACTCAGCCGACTGCGTTTGGAAAACCACTTGGCGGCCTACGGCAAGGCTACTGGCGCCTCCGAGTCGATGCCTACCGCGTCATCTATCGGATCGAACACCAGCGATTGGTCGTACTGGTGATCAAGGCAGGCATGCGCCGCGATGAGCAAATCTATCTCGAGGCCATCCCGCGCCTTCGCAAGCTCGGCTGGCTCTAAGGCGATGATCCGGGTGCGAGCGCCGGCCAAAATCAATCTCTATCTGCGCGTGCTAGGCAAGCGGCCCGATGGCTACCACGAGATTGAGACGCTCGTTGAGCGAATCGATTTAGCCGATGAGCTCACCTGCGAGCCTGCCGAGAAGTTGACGTTGAGTTGCACCGATCCCTCTCTATCCTGTGGTGAGGACAACTTAGTCCTGAAAGCGGCACGAGCGTTGCAGCAGGCAACCGACACCCGTCGCGGAGCACGTCTTCATCTGACCAAACGCATTCCCATCGCGGCAGGTCTTGGCGGCGGCTCATCAGACGCCGCCGCAGCCTTGCGGGGGTTGAATAAGCTATGGGATCTTGAATTAAGCGATGCTAGACTGGCTGCGCTCGCCGCACAGATCGGCTCTGACGTGCCGTTTTTCTTGCAGCCAGAGCCCTTTGCGATCGGTCAGGGGCGGGGAGAGCGGTGTGAAGAGCTGCCGGTACGCACGACATTCTGGCATGTGCTGATCACCCCCGAGGCGCAGCTCTCCGCCAAAGATATTTATGCGGCGGGAGGTTTCGACTTGACAGCCCCCAAGCCGTCTATTACGATAGTACGACACGCCTTACGCAACGGCTCGCCAAGCGAGCTCGCTCAGGGAATATGGAACGATTTGGAACCCGAAGCGATCCGGCGTTGTCCAGTCATTACGCATCTTCAGTCACATCTACGTACACTCGGATGCTTGAACGCAAGCGTCTCTGGCAGCGGGCCTTCTATCTTTGGTCTCTGCCGTGATGCCATCCATGCGCACGATGTGGCGACGCGCTTGCAAGGGTTGACCGCGCCGGTTGGGCGCATTGCGGTGATTCAAACCGATCAGGTTCATGAAGCCATTCGCACGCGCTGAAGCGCTCCAACTGCGACACGATGGTCTCACGTATGAGGCTATCATGGAGCGGCTCGGCATTGCCAAATCCACCCTGTGGAGATGGCTATAAAGAAGAAGGGCGGGTCGAGACTCACCCGCAGCGATTGACAGAGGCTCGACGTCGTGCTCAACAGCGAGGGGCTGCGGCTGTTCGGGCACATTATCTCGCGCGAACGCACGCTATTATTGAGGAAGCCAAGAGAGCCGTTGGCCAGATTTCTACCAGAGAGCTATGGCTCGTTGGGGGAGCACTCTATTGGGCGGAAGGCACAAAACAGAAGCCGCACAATGTGGCTCAACGCGCGACCTTTTCCAATTCCGATCCAGCCATGGTGTGCGTTTTCCTGAGGTGGTTACGAGAGGTTTGTCAGGTGCCAAACGAACGCCTGACGTTCGAATTGTACATTCATGAATCAGCGCAGATCGAGCGCGCAAAATGTTTCTGGACGACTGTACTTCAGGTTCCCATCGAACGACTCCGTGTTCGTTTGAAACGCCATCGGCACACGCCCCATCGCCGCAACGTCGGTGACAGTTACGTTGGCCTGATCCGACTGACCGTGTTGCAAGGCGCCACTTTGAATCGGAGCATTAAGGGCTGGAGAGACGGTCTCGTCGAGGGTCTCGGTGGGGAGTCGGCTAATGGTAAGCCATCAGATTTTGGATCTGAGTATCCAGGTTCGATCCCTGGCTCCCCAGTTCCTAACGGGGAACTCTCAGGACAACAACACAACATGGTGAGAATCACATGAGAGCATTACAAGCCATTATTTTAGCGGCGGGTGAAGGCACGCGGATGAAGTCCGAGCTGCCCAAGGTGTTGCACAAGATTTGCGGACGCCCGATGTTTGCATACGCCCTGAACCTGGCCACCTCGGCGGGTGTGAAGCAACCCATTATCATCTTGGGCAATGGCGCGGAGCTGGTGAAACCGCTCCTGCCAAAAGAGGTGAAGGTCGTCCTGCAGGCCAAACGCCTGGGAACCGGCGATGCGGTGCTGGCCGCCAAGAAGCTGCTCAGTCCAGCCAGTGGCACCGTCCTCATTCTCTATGCGGATACGCCGCTGATTCGTCGAGGCACGATCCAAAAGCTCGTTGAAACCCACTTTAAGACCAGTTCGACGTGCACGCTTTTGACGGCGCACCTGGCTGACCCGAGCGGCTATGGCCGCGTGCAGCGAAATGAAACCGGTCAGATTATCGGCGTGGTGGAAGAGACCGAAGCCAATGCGGCGCAGCGTGCCATTCGCGAGATTAATGTCGGACCGATTGTCTGCCAGACGCACGCACTCCTTGAAGCGCTCAGCACCGCGACCCCGAGCGCGACAAAGAAAGAGCTGTATTTGACCCACATTATTTCCGCCTTGGCGCGCCAAGAGGGCGCAAAAATCCAGGCCGCCCGCGTTGAGGAGACCTCCGAAGCGCTCGGAATTAACTCGCGCGCAGAGTTAGCCCGGGCCATCGGGGTGATCCGCCAGCGCATTCTCGAGGCCCATTTGCACAACGGGGTCACGATTGAGGATCCTCAGACCACACACATCGATCACGGTGTCAGCATCGGAGCGGATACGGTCGTTCACCCCTCGACGGTCATTGAGACCGGTGTCTCCATCGGCAAACGCTGTTCTATCGGCCCGTTTGCGCGCTTGCGCTCTGGCGTGTCCATCGCGGATGAGGTGCGGGTGGGCAATTTCGTCGAGCTGGTGCGCACGAAAGTCGGTCCGCGCGTGCGCGTCAATCATGTCTCGTATCTTGGCGATACCACAGTCGATGAAGCGGCGAACATCGGTGCGGGCACCATTACGGCCAATTACGACGGCAAGGACAAGCACCCCACGCATATTGGCAAGGGGGCGTTCATCGGCTCGGATACCGTGCTCATTGCGCCGGTGAAGATTGGTCCAGGCGCGATCACCGGGGCAGGCAGCGTCGTTACGCGCAACCACAACGTGCCTCCGAAAGGGGTGGTCGCCGGCGTGCCTGCCCGCCCAATAGAGCAGGCGGCAGGCGGGCCTGCCAAGGCGTTCGATCACCGTGTCGCGTCCCAACCGGCTCCGACGTCTGCGGCCGCCCCGGCGCGCCAGGCGGCACTTTCCAAGCGCAACGGACGTCCCAAGCCGGCAAAGCCTGCCAAAGCGATTCGACACACCCGTGTCAAGATGAGTAAGAAAAAGGCGCGCCGAGTGATCGCGCGGCCTGCCCGCAAACCCCTGAAACATAAGCCCTCGAGGGCTCGACGATAACCACGATGGCCGCTCCCAACGTTCGCACGGCACCGGCTGAGCGGAGGCGCAAATCGCTCTCCGATCAACTGGCGATTCTCGCCGGCAACGCGAATCCTGAGCTCGCCAAGGCGATTTGCCGGGAGCTCAAGGTGCCCTTGACGACTTCCCTTGTGGGTCGCTTCAGCGAAGGGGAGATCCGATTGAAAATCAATGAGAATGTGCGCGGGAAAGACGCGTTTATCATTCAGCCGACCTGCCCGCCGCCCAACGACAATCTGATGGAACTGCTCATCATGATTGACGCTCTCAAGCGCGCC
>CAYNXT010000077.1:0-7814 GCA_964401235.1 uncultured Planctomycetales bacterium | reverse complement strand
GACCGAGCCGCTGGCGGCGAGGAAGTGTCGGAGCGCGCTGGCGATCCGACCTCCGGGCGCCCTCGGCCGCGTCGTCGTTCGCCTCCGGCTCACGACACTTCCGTCGCCCACCCCCGATGCTTCGCTCTGCGAAGCAGAGCTTCGGGGGGACCCGGGCTTGGTCGCCGGCTTGCCTTTGCGCCCTGCGGGCTGAGCCCGCATAGGTCGCTCGCGAATCGGTCGCAGACGCGTTGATACCTGCAGTAATCAGCCTTATGGTAAAGTAATGCTATGTCTCTCGATGAGCTCATTGGGGCGAAGCTGGTGCTAGGATTCCACGGCACCGAGGCCACTGGCGAGCTCATCGCGCGGCTCCGCGCGCTGCACGCGCAGAATCTTATTGTTTTTGAGCGCAACTTCGTCTCACCCGAACAGTTCATACGCTTGATCCGCAAACTTGAAGACGCGCTAGGACACCGTCTGCTGGTGATGGTGGATCATGAAGGCGGGCGTGTGATCCGGTTTCGATCAGGCCTCACCCAGTTTCCAGATGCCGGCAGCCAAGGGCGTCAGCCTGTCCAGGCGGTCGAGCAGCAAGGAGCGACCGAAGCCGATGAGTTGAAACGGCTCGGGATTTGCCTGAACCTCGCACCGTGCGTGGATGTTCTCGTGCCGGGTTCTGATCCGATCATCGGCGATCGCTCGTATGGCAGCGATCCAGCTCGCGTTGCCCAGTACGGCACGGCGCGCATCACAGGGCTTCAGGCTCACGGCGTCGGCGCGTGCGCGAAACACTTTCCTGGTCTAGGAGCGGTCCAACGCGACCCACATAAGGTACTACCGACGATCGAGCTGGATCCCGGCAGGCTCGACGCGGTTCATCTCGTGCCGTTTCGCGACGCCATCGAGGCGGGCGTCGCGGCCATCATGTCCTCTCATGTGTGCTACCCCCAGATTGATCAAGAAGCAGGCTTGCCAGCCACCTTTTCGCCCCGGCTCATCCAGAGGCTGCTGCGAGAACAACTCCAGTTTTCCGGTCTCATCTTAACGGATGATCTTGAGATGGGTGCCTTGAGCCAGTTTGGCTCGATGGGTGATCTGGCGATTCGGGCCACGGAAGTTGGGCATGACCTGCTGCTGATTTGCTCGGATCTTTCAAAAACCGAGGAAGCGCTTCCTTCACTTGCTCAAGCCTATCGATCTGCGCGCCTCTCCACGACGGGGCTTGAGGCAAGTTTCGAGCGATTACGCGCTTTTAAGCAAAAATTTCTTACTCCTAACCCTTGAAGAAGTTAGAGCAAATATGGTAAGATTCCGTGGGAGCCGATAATGGCACACCGCTACCGTGCTTCTGGTGGCTCTGTTGGCTACGTTTGACAGGCGTCGAAAGACGGGGTCGCAAAGCTCAAGGCCTACGTCGAGGGGGAGGCGGGCGAGCGCTGGAGAAGCGCATTCCGCTTTTGGCGGGATAGAGGCGCTGCAAGGTCCAGAACCCGCGACTTGGTTGCTTAGCTGCCGAAGCTTCTGAGGGCGCTTTGGTCGCCTTATCGAGCTCCCGCGACTTCATCCAATTCCGGGGACGTTTCTAAAAAATAGAAACGTCTCCGTTTTTGTTCGTTGGTATAATGGCACCATGCCGCAGCTATCCGCCTCCACCCTCAAGCTCTTTCAAGAGTGCCCTCGCTGCTTTTGGCTGCATATCAATAAAAAAATCGAGCGGCCACGCGGGCCGTTTCCCTCGCTGCCCTCCGGGATTGATCGGGTGCTCAAAGGCTACTTTGATTCCTACCGGCGTCAAGGCGTGCTGCCCCCGCTGATTCACGGCAAACTCGAGGGCCAGCTCGCTACGCAGGAACTGACGTTGGGATTTAACGATGAACAGACCGGGGCTCGTCTGTGGGGGAAACTGGATGACTGCGTGATCCTGGCCGACCAGCGCCTAGCACCCCTGGATCATAAAACACGCGCCTCAGCTCCTGATGACTTAAGTTACACTCAAACCTATTATCAGTTTCAAATGGACGTCTACACGCTGCTCTTAGAGCGCAACGGCTGCCGCACCACCCGCACAGCGTATGTCGTCTACTATTTTCCAGTCGGCGGCTCACTGCATGAGGGGTTTCCTTTTGATGTTGCGGTCCATAAAATCATCACCAATCCGCAAGGCGCCTACAACATCTTTGCCGCGGCCTGCCGCTGTCTAGCCGATCCACTGCCGGAGAGCAGCGAATCGTGCGGCTTTTGCCGTTGGGCACTCGCTCGGAGCCGAACGATTACAGCGGCGCCACAACCCGCGGCTGTTCCCGCCTGGCCGACGCGATCCGCGCCCACCCCCTCCTCGATTCCGGACGATCTCTTCGCGTAATGGAGCTTCCCCACGAATGGGTGTGGTTTCTCATCGGCGCGTTCGCGGCTGAGATCATCGGCACGATGGCAGGTTTTGGCGCCGCGACCATCCTTACACCCGTCGCCGCCTTATTTCTGGATATGAAAACCGCCATCGCCATCGTGGCGTGCTTTCACCTCTTTGGAAATGCCTCGCGCCTCGTCTTTTTTGGACGGCAGGCCGACTGGAAGATTTGGGCGCAGTTCGGCCTGATCGGCATCCTCTGCAGCGTCGGTGGCGCGCTGGTGACGGCCCGGCTGCCCTCAGCACACATCAAGCTGGCATTCGGTATCTTTCTCGCGCTCTATGTCTGGTTCTCGCTTCGGCCGCTGACTCGCCTTCAGCTGCCGCGCGCCCCCGCAACCCTTATAGGAGGCGGGGTCTTCTCCGGTTTTATCGCCGGTCTCTTGGGCACCGGTGGAGCGATTCGTTCGGCCTGCCTGCTGGCATTCAATCTTCCCAAAGAAGTCTACATCGGCACCTCAGCCGCCATCGCGCTCTTCGTGGATGCCACGCGCCTGCCGGTGTATCTGGCCGGTGGATTGATTTCTCGCCATGATCTTCCCGTCGTGCTCAGCCTGCCTGGCGTGGCGTTTGCCGGATCGTGGGTGGGCCAGCGCCTGGTGCGTCGTGTCTCCGCCGAGACGTTTCGCCGGTTTGTGCTGGGCATGCTCGCCTTGATGGCGCTCAAGATGTTATACGATGGCGCGCGCGGCCTTGCTTAGACTCTTTGGGATTCCGATTCGCATCGATGCGAGCTGGTTGATCATCGCCGCGCTGGTGAGCTGGTCGCTGGCCCGAGGCTATTTTCCCTTTACGGCTCCCGGCTTCTCCCCCACCATGTATTGGATCATGGGACTTCTGGCCGCGCTGCTGCTATTTAGCTGCGTGCTGCTGCATGAGCTGGGCCATGCGCTGACGGCGCAGCGGTTTGGCATTCCGGTGACGGGCATTACGCTGTTTATCTTCGGCGGCGTCGCGCAGATCGGACGTGACCCGCATCGGCCATCTGTCGAGCTAGTGGTGGCTGCGGCAGGGCCGCTTGTGAGCGCCATCTTAGCTGGCAGCTGTCTCGTGCTCTCACAGCAGCTGGCTTCGCAAGGCGATAGCTACGTCATCAGTGCCGCGATTCTTCGCTACCTCGCGTTCATCAACACTGCGATCATTCTGTTTAATCTGCTACCCGGCTTTCCACTCGATGGCGGGCGCATTGCTCGGGCGATCATCTGGATGATCACTGGCAGTTTCCGAACCGCCACTCGTATTGCCAGCCAGCTTGGATTACTCTTAGGGCTGGGCTTGTTCGGCCTGGGCGTTTGGTCCATCATCAAAGGAGCATGGGTGTCAGGTTTGTGGTATTTCTTATTAGGGACGTTCCTGAGAAATGCGGCACTCGCAAGCTATCGCGACGCCGCGAGGAATTGATCCAGGAGCCGCATGACCTCAAAGCGGCTGTTTCTGATCGCGGCGTGGGTGTGCGCGGGTGCCACGGTTGCTGGGCTGTTTCTGCCATGGGCGCATCTGAGCCTGCGTGATTCCTCGACGATGCAGCAGTGGGGCACTGGCCGCATCGCAGCCAAGATCCGGCGCGGCGCTGACACCATTAGCGGCGATCTGCCCTCGCCGGCCGACATTCCACGCCAGGTCACCGGCGCGCAGATTCCTCAGCTGGCTAATCAGGGGAAGGCGAAAGTAGCCGTCGCGCTCTTTGAACTCTTCACCGAGCAGCGACAGCGTCTTGGGCTGAAGAGTTACGCCGTGTATTTGATTCCGGGTATTGCACTCTTGTGCGCGGTGCTGCTGACGGTCTGGGGCCAGGCTCGGGCGGTCGCCTTCGGCGTGGCAGTGGGCTGCGCCCTGGTGGCCGGCCTGGGGTTATGGAAGCTGCTGACGGCGGACACCAAAACATTGTTCGTGGCGATTACGATCGGACACGGATTGTGGTTGTCGCTCTGGAGCTATTTGGGACTCTCGGTGGCAGCGATTGGCTATAGCGTAGGAGGACAAGCGAAGCGATGAGAGGCGTGTGGTTTCGTGGCGGGTTGTTGGCTCTCGCGGTGGGATTGCTCAGTGGATGCGCGCCGGTGCTCATCGGCGCGGGTGTGGCCGGTGGCTATGCGATCAGCAAAGATTCGATCAAGAATACGTTTGATCTGCCGCAGAGCCATGTGTTTCGGGTGAGCCAGGACGTCATCAATGAGGTGGGGTTGGCTACGGTCGAAGATGAGCGGCGCGGATTGCTCAAGGCGACGGTGCAAGGGGTGAATGTGACCGTGACCGTCAAGCCGCTGAGCAAGCAAACGGTGGAGCTGAAAGTCAAAGCACGCAACAACCTGCTCTTGCCGGAGATCGACGTGGCGCAAAGCGTCTACAACAGAATCATCGAGCGGCTGCATTGACACCTCGTCGCCCAGCACCCTATAATGCCTCACCACAGGAAGCGTTCCAGTGAGCAAACTGTCCGTACGCTGTGAGTCAGCAGGTTCCCAGACGGGAAAGGGAATCAGGGAGCCCCGCCACAGCGGGGCGACCGCCAAGGGGAAAACCTCAGGTTTTCCCCTTGGGGAGGAGCGCGCCCTCGCCAATTGGATCGCGCGCGACGACGCCGGGATAGCTCAGGTAGTAGAGCGGCGGCCTGAAAAGCCGCGCGTCCCCAGTGCAAGTCTGGGTCCCGGCGCCATTTTTTGATGCCCGCTCCATTGAACGTGCTCATCGTTGACGACGAGCCGAAAATCTGCCAGATTCTTGAGCAGATCCTCACTAGTCGAGGCTGTTCGGTGCGCATCGCGCTTGACGGGCTCGACGGCATGGCCCAATTTCAGAAGCAGCCCGCCGATATCGTCATTACCGACATCCGGATGCCGAAGCTCAGCGGCATCGAGCTGCTCCGCGAACTCAAACATCTCGATCCCCTGATCAACATCGTCGTGGTCACGGCGTATCCTTCGGTCGAGACGGCGGTGGAGGCGATGAAGTTCGGCGCCTGCGATTTTCTCACGAAGCCGTTTGATATCGCCCAAATCCAAGCCATCCTCTATCGTTGCCAGCAGCGAGTCGCGCTGAGCAAGCAGCTTCGACAGGCCGGAGAGGGGGCGCTCAAGCTCGAGGAGCTCAACCGTCGCCTCATCGAGCTCAACGAGCTCAAGAGCCAATTTCTCGCCGCGCTCTCCCATGAGATCAACACGCCGCTGTGCCTGATGAGCGAGTGGATGTATCTCTTGGGCGATGGCACCCTCGGCAAGCTAGCTCCTGACCAGCAGCATGCGGTTGGCGTGCTGATTCATGCCTATGAACGGCTCCATCGGTTGTTGCGCCAACTCATTGACCTCATGCATGGGCATCAGATTGTGTTGCAGCATCAATCGGTGGCCATCCAAGAGCTGCTGCAGCAGGCGCTGGAGACGGTGCGGCCGAAAGCCGCGGTACGCCATATCAGCCTCACCTGCCAGCTTCCCGATGCCCCGCTGATGATTGATGCGGACAAGGAGCGCTGTCTTGCCGTCTTTGAATATCTGCTGGATAATGCGGTCAAATTCAATCAAGAGCAAGGCAAAGTGGAGATCGAGGTCTCGGGAACGGCCGAGACGGTGCAGGTGCGGATTCGTGATACTGGTATCGGGATTCCTGAGGATGAACTTGAGAAGGTGTTTGCTCCGTTTTACCAGGTGGACCGTCGGCTCAACCGAGCCTATGAAGGAGCCGGGATCGGCTTAACATTAGCGAAGCGCTACATCGAGCTGCACGGGGGCTCAATTCAACTCGCAAGCGACGTCAAGGCGGGTACGACCGTGACAGTCGCCCTGCCGCGTCCTGCCACCGTCGCCGTTCTGCCGCAGCCCACTCCCTCCGCGCTATAACCCAGCCTGCTTGATAAGCGACACTGGAATATGCATTATTAGCGCTATTGCTAATAATGTGAATTGGGCAATTGGGGGCAGTCCCTAGAACTTATCCCACAACCCCTCCGGCGGGTCCTGCCGCAGTGCCACCCCATTCGTCCTCGCCGCGCCGCGCTGTCGGCGTCGTCGGCTCCGAGCGAATGGGGACCCTGGCCCTGCGTCACCCGCCCTAACACTCAGGGGGTTTTGGGATGCGCTCTAATAGTTTTCTGGGAAAAACCGACTGACAGCCGGCTGCGGAAGAGGCTATAATTCTTTGCCGTGCCGGTGTAGCTCCCCGGCTCATAGTGGGTTTTTCCCACTTATATTATTTCCCACCATGTGCTATCGTTGTCATCAGAGACAAGGGGGTGGGCCATGATGAAGACAGAGATTCTCAGGGATGCGGAGTTTGAACCGGTGAGCGAGGTTCGGATCGATGCGAAACATCGGATCACGCTTGGGAAGGTTGGCGGCCCGATCACCAGCTTCAAAATTTACCGCAACGCTCATGGCCAGATGCTTCTCGATCCAATGGTCACCATCCCTGCCCATGAGGCGTGGTTGTTCAAGAACAAGCGAGCCACTCAACTGGTGCAGAAGGGGCTCGAGGACGCCAAGCAGCGCCGACTCGTCAAAGTGAAGGAGGATTTTTCAAAGTACCTCCACCGCGAGGGCTGATGTTTGTCTTGGTCTTCACCCGAACAGCGCAGGAAGAGCTCAAGCGTCTTGAAGACTCATCCCGCTACGCCGGTGTGGTGAAGCAGATCAAAATGATCCGGATGGAAAGGTCTTCGAAGCCTACGTGCAACAGCAGACGCCGGCCGCGTACCGGCTCTTCTGGTGCTATAGCCCGGAGAAGGGCCAACTGACCATCATCGCCCTCACGCCGCATCCCTGAAAGGTGATGGAAATGACCGCTCCTCGATTGACGCCGCTCATTGTCGTCGCTAAGATACTCTCCAGGACGTCGCCTTCCTTCCAAGAATTACGTTTGGTTGAATGCGCCCACGTAGCTCAGAGGTAGAGCAGCGCTTTCGTAAACGTGAAGCGCTTCTCGATGAGGAGAGTTGTAAGTCTCAGAAGACGTAAGTGATCCTGTATGTGGTGTATCGAGATGGGTGGGGTCCTGCTAAGCGTCTGCTAAGGGACGCATCCGAACAAACAGACATCATCCGCCACGACACGCAAGAATCCTGTAAGCGCTCCGAACCTGTCTGCGATACACTATCCTCATTGCCGGTGTAGCTCAATGGTAGAGCACGCGCTTCGTAAGCGTGGGGTTGGAGGTTCGATCCCTCTCACCGGCTCCGTCTTTCTCATCTTCTGGTGAGAGGGATCGAGGGGAGCGCCGACCCAAGTTAACCGAGCCGCGACCGAATAGGAAGCGGCGAGTACCTTGGGAGGCGCGGGTGGCCGACCCGGAGCGAGCCGAAGGCGAGCGTAGGGCGCCAATTCCTCTCACCGGCTTTTTCCTGTTTCGGCGCAGCTAGTCATAGCGCCGGGCTTCCCCCACCCTCCCACGATTCGATTCGGTCATCCCTATAGCTATAAGCGTGTCTGAATCGAAT
>CAYNXT010000076.1:5104-8047 GCA_964401235.1 uncultured Planctomycetales bacterium | reverse complement strand
CGCTGCTGCGGCTGTATCGAACGCCGTATCATCTCATGCGACCCGTCGCCTTCATTCTCCCGCTCCTCTTGGCGCTGACCTTTCACTTTTTCTACTACACAGCAGCACGACGACGCGCGGTGGCGACGCTCTTCTCATTCATGGTCCTCTTCTGGATCGGTGGCTGGTGGTACAACGGTGACTTGGGCGCGCGAACGTTGTTGGCGCAGGGGCGTGACCACGTTGATTTTTTCCGATTGTCACCTGAGATACGGGCTGTCTACGAGGCGAACGAGCGAACGTCACTGGCGCATCGGGTTCTTTTTTTGCCGACAGTGGAGAGTCCTCTCTTCCGAAAGACCGCGTATCAAGAGTCAGCGCAGGGCGGCATACCGGAATATGATTACCTGAAAAATCCCACCCTGTCGGCGGAATCGAACCGGAGCTCGTGGGCTGATCTTCTTGATCGCGCACTCTGTAGTGGTGATGATGAACCACGCATACCCGAGGGCTATCTCGCTTTGCTGAATATCGGGCGGGTGGTGCTGCGGCAGGATATCGTCCCGATGCACACCTGGTGTCGCAAGCGATGGAACGAAGATCGGGTGGCAGCGACGGTGCGTGAGCACCCGGCGCTGCAGGTTGAAAAAGGCTCAACGTATCGGGTCAAGCCCGAGTCTTTTTTGCCGCTGTTCTATGCCCCAACCACGCTGCAGGTCGCTGATGCGCCCGCGGACTATCTATTCCGACTCGTCGATCGGGTGAAGGCTGGTACTCGGCTGGCCATCGTCTTTCAAGGTCAGAATTCGCGTCTGCCCGATCAACTGGTTGGCCAAGCCGCGCTTCATCTGCCTGGTCTTGCGCCCGATCCAGAGAGGCCGGGGGTACGATTCCCGCTCCCCAGAGAGTATGACCAACGGCGCTTTTCGCTGCACCGCACCCTGTCGGCCACACCCGAGGAAAGCCTCGTGATAACGTATGACCAGAGCAAACGGCAGGCAGTCTTTTCCTTTGATGCCAGTGATCTTCGGCTGAACGGTGAGAGTATTGCTGATATTCGTCTCGCGGCCGTACCAGCCGAGCCGGGAGATTTGGTCGGCATCGGCGATCGGCTGGTGGTCATCACAGAGAACATGCGAGCGGGGCTGCCGTTTGCAGGCGAGGTGCGAGTGCTGCGTCGAGTGAAGGAGCTGCTCACGGAGTCGTTTACGAGTGACATTGCCGCTCATGATGAATTCATCAACTGCTCGAGTGGAAAGCAGGGGTCAGCGCCACTCCGGGCAGAGCTCGTGACTGATGAGCAGACGGGTCGAAGGGCGCTGGAGCTCGCCACCAATGGTGTGGATACCGCCTGCTTCCGCCGCGTGTATGGAGTAGACCTTCAACCAGACGGTCTGTATGTTTTCTCCGCTGACTATCAGAACACAGCCGGCGGGGCGGTGCAGTTCCATTTTGATGTGGGAAAAGAGAATGCTGTTGTCGTTAACGAAACAGTATTTGAAGATGATGGCCGGTGGCACACCTATCAGCGTCTGTTCCAGGCCGCAGGTCCCGAGAGCGCCGCGCAACTGTATCTCTATGCGCCGCAGACCGATGGGCGCAAGCCGGTGGTGAATCGTTTTACGGCTATTCGACTGGCGCAACTCGATGTTATTGCTCGCGTAAATCTCCTCGATCACATACCATCGCTCCAGCGGGACACCTGGAGCCAGGTTG
Organism: uncultured Planctomycetales bacterium; assembly: GCA_964401235.1. Taxonomy (GTDB): domain Bacteria; phylum Omnitrophota; class Gorgyraeia; order Aquiviventales; family Aquiviventaceae; genus CAYNXT01. The sequence goes on along the minus strand of CAYNXT010000076.1, from coordinate 6,352 downwards.
TCAAAGACACCTTTTCCTTGGGCGAGAGCCGGACTCGGTTAACGATGGGGCTCCAGAAAACTGATCGGCCTAATCTTCTCGCCGATAGTTCGTTCGAGACAGGTCTCTGGCAGGAGAAGCCAGGTGATTGCCACGCCCAGCCGCAGGCAGGTGACGTATGGCAGGCGTGGTCAGACGACGCCGCTGCCGGCCAGCGCGCGCTCGAGCTCGGCTCGAAAACAAACCATGGGGCTTGCACGACACGAGCATTTACCGTGCACTTGAAACCCGATAGACTCTACAAATTTGCTTTTGACTACCGGAACGTACGTGGTGGTGCCGTACAGTTTTCGTATTCGAATCGTGGGATACCAGAGACCACCGACGCCAAGATCTTTCGTGTGCCGGATGGCGAGTGGCATACTTATGAAACTTTTGTCTTGCCGAAGACAGAAAGTGATCTTTTCGACGTGTATTTCTATGCACCGGGCGATCCCGCTATTACCAAGAATGGCTCGGTGGTGCATTACGACAACGTTCGTTTATTCGAGTGGACTCCTCGCTCGAGTTTACAGTACTATCTTGAGTCACCGCCGGAACAACCGACCACACCGCCAGCGAGTATCTCGTTTCGACCACTGAATCCCACGAAGTATCGCGTGCGGGTACACGGGGCTTCCGGTCCGTTTCTGTTGACATTTTCTGAAGCGTTTCATCCGGACTGGAAGCTCTACCTGCAATCGGCGGCCACGACGCTGGAGCGATTCACTCGCTTGCAGACTGCTCTCCGTGCTGTGCCGACGAAGCGAACGGGTATGACAGGCGAGCTCTGGCCGGCGACCTTAACGGAACTGGCGACGTATGTCCGCTCTGGCTGGGCGGGCGATGAGGGATCAGTCGCAGCATTTGTCTCGCAGCAGCTCAACGGCACTCTTCAGGATAATAATTTGCCGCGCGGACACTTTTGGGAAACCTGGGGAAGAAAACCGGTACTCAATACTGCGCATCTCACGGTCAATGGCTATGCCAATGGCTGGTGGGTAGAGCCGGCGACGCTGTGTCAGAAGGAGAACGACTGCGTACAAAATCCGGATCACTCGTATGACTTTGAGTTCGTCGTGGAATTCTGGCCACAGCGCCTACGGTATATTGGGCTGGCCGTCTCCGGGATGGCGTGGCTGGGTCTGTTGGGGTACACGGGGAGACGACAGTGGCGAAAGTGCCGCGTGGCGAAGTGATGAGGAAGATACCGATCGTCGGGTGGGGGTA
>CAYNXT010000076.1:0-5094 GCA_964401235.1 uncultured Planctomycetales bacterium | reverse complement strand
AGTCAATAGCAAATGTGCTCGCGGTGGCTGGTTATATTCTCTTAGCGCTGACTGTGGCGTTGCGCTTCATTGAACGGTAGGGGAGGCTGGCTTTGCCGATAAAATAGAAAATGGACGGCGAGCGCATCACGGCTTGAAACAAATCACGGTCGCTCACGGTACGCTTTTGTTGGATGAGTTGACGACGCTTCCACAGCGGGACTATCGCGCGCGGCGTGTCGCGGAGGCCGCGGAGAATGCCCCGGGCTCTCCACCAGTCGCGGTAAAGCGCTCGCCAGAACGCCAATCCGATAAAGATGATAACGGTCAGAGGAACGATACGTACCAGTGACCAGGGACCAAGATTTTTGATAAGGGTCATCAGGAGATTGCGGGTGCCTTGGTAGCTAATGTTCTCGAGTTTTTGCCGTTCAGAGAGGAGACGCTCGCTTCCGCCCCACTGGTGCAGCACCTTCGTGCCAGGACAGTACGCGACGCGGTAGCCCGCGAGCCACACGCGCCAGCAAAAGTCGGTTTCAATGGCGTACTGGAAGTACGATTCATCGAAAACGCCAGCCACCTGAAACGCCGTCCTGCGCACGGCCATGGCGGCCGATTTCGCAGCAAAGATCTCGTCGGCAGTCTCATACTGGCCTTGATCGACGGTGCCGTAGGGAGCGCGATGGACCAGGAACCCGGTGGGAGAAAGATACTCGCCGACACAGTCTATCTGGTTCGGTTCGGCGAGGCGCAGCAGCTTACACTGCGCCACACCGACGGTCGGATCAGCGGCAAAAAAATCAGCCAGCCGCTCAAGCGTCCCGGCCTGCACTTCGGTATCGTTGTCCAGCAGCAACAAGATGTCCCCATGGGCGACGGCAATGCCTTTGTTCCAGGCGGCGGCCGGACCGGGGTTGTTCGGCAGGATGATGGTGGTCACCCGATCTCCGAAGCTTTGCTCGAGCGCGGTCACGCTTCCGTCGGTTGAGCCATTGTCAACAACGATGATTTCGACGGGGTATGCGCCCTTCAGCAGCGAGGCGACACATCGCAAAACCAGCGTTCTTCCCTGGTAATTTGTAATGATGGCGGAGATGGTCGCCGGCGGTTGCGTCATGACTTGACAGTATAGGGCGGTGGCGGATGCTGCACGACCAATGCTATGCTTGAGAGGTCAAATGAAGGTCGTTATTCTCGCTGGTGGCTTGGGGACTCGACTCCAAGAGGAAACGACGGTGAAGCCGAAGCCCATGGTGGAGATTGGGGGGCGTCCGATGCTCTGGCACATTATGAAGATATACGCCGCCTACGGCTTTACGGAATTTGTCGTGGCGCTGGGGTATAAGGGGGAAGTAATTAAAGACTATTTTCTCAACTATCACCATCAGCAGAGCAGCCTCACGGTGCGGCTGAACGATGGTGCTGTGACCGTCCACGATGGCCGGCGGGAGGATTGGGTTGTCCATCTGCTTGATACGGGACTGAACACCGAAACCGGCGGGCGGGTGAAGCGGGCGATCCAGTTCGTCGGTGATGAATCCTGTATGCTGACCTATGGCGATGGGGTGTCGGATGTCGATATCACGAAGGTTCTCGCTTTTCATGAGAGTCACGGTCGACTGGCGACGCTGACGGCAGTGCGGCCGCCGGCGCGCTTTGGCACCATGCAGTTTGAGCGGTACTTGATTACTCGTTTTGAGGAGAAGCCGCAGACGGGTGAGGGTTGGATTAACGGAGGTTTTATGGTGTTGGCGCCCGGCGTCGCACGCTATATTGACGAAGACGCAACTACTTTCGAGCGCGGTCCTTTGGAGCGTTTAGCGGCTGAAGGGCAACTGGCTGCCTATCGGCATGAGGGCTTTTGGCAGTGCATGGACACGCTGCGGGATGTGCGCCTACTGGAGGGACTGTGGCAGACGGGGCACGCACCCTGGAACGTGAGGGAGACACAGCATGCGCGTGCTGTTGAGCGGGCATAACGGCTACATTGGATCAGTGGCGGCGCGGGTGCTGGCCGCGGCTGGTTATACGGTGGTCGGTCTCGATAGCGGGTACTATGCCGCCTGCACGCTGCCGGGGACCAAAGAACCGACACTCCAAACCATCCATCGAGATATTCGCGATCTTCCGTCGGCTGATCTCATCGGTTTTGATGCGGTTGTTCATCTCGCAGCTTTGTCGAATGATCCCTTAGGCGCGCTCATGCCGCAGTTGACGGATGAGATCAACTGTCGGGCGGCAATTCGCCTGGCGCAGTTGGCCAAACAGGCTGGCGTGCAGCGCTTTGTATTCTCCTCCTCCTGCAGCGTGTATGGCGCAAGCGCGGGGGAGGCGCCGGTTGATGAAACAGCCGAGCCGCAGCCGCTGACGGCCTATGCTCGATCAAAGGTACAGGCGGAACGAGGCATTGCGTGTCTGGCAGATGACACGTTCAGTCCGGTTTTTCTGCGTAACGCCACCGCCTACGGAGTGTCCGCTCGTTTCCGGACTGATCTCGTCCTCAATAACTTGGTTGGTTGGGCGTGGACAACGGGGGCAGTGCGACTGATGAGCGACGGGAGTGCATGGCGGCCACTGATTCATATTGAAGATATCGCCCAGGCGATCGTGGCGGTGCTGTCGGCTGATCGGGCAGTCATGCACAACCATATTTTTAACGTTGGTCAGGACTCCGAGAACTACCGCGTGCGGGAGTTAGCGATGCTCGTGGCAGGGGTTGTTCCGGGGACCCGCGTGGAATTTGCGCCGGGCGGCACGGCTGATCAGCGAAGTTATCGAGTTGACTTCACAAAAATTTCCTCGCGATTGCCGCAGTGGCAGCCATCGTGGGATGCGCGGCGTGGCGCGCAAGAGCTCTATGAGGCTTTCCGGGTGGCGCACCTCACGGAGGAGGAATTTACGGGGCATCGGTATATTCGACTGAAGCACCTCCAATATTTGTTAGCGGAGGGGCAGTTAGACCCGTCGCTGCGCCGGCGAGTCATTGAGCGCGTCGTTCCTGGCTCGTCAGGTTCCGTATGATCAAAGGAGTGCGTGTCATTCCGTTACGGAAAATTCCCGATGAGCGCGGGATGGTGATGCATATGCTGCGTCGAGACGACCCCCATTTCGAACAGTTTGGCGAGATGTATTTTTCGGTTGTCTATCCGGGGGTGATCAAAGGTTGGCACTATCATAAAAAAATGACGCTTAACTACGCGGTGGTTCAGGGGATGATCAAGCTCGTGCTGTATGATGATCGGTCACGCTCGCCGACCCGGGGCAAGCTGCAGGAGCTGTTTGTCGGCGGTGCGAATTATGTGTTGGTGCAGATTCCACCGAAGGTGTGGAATGGCTGCAAGGGCGTGGGCGTGACACCAGCGATTATTGCGAACTGCGCCACGCTGCCGCATGATCCAGCCGAACTCGCGCGCCGAAATCCTTTTGATCCGGCGATTCCGTACACGTGGGATCTAAAGCACCAGTGAACGTCTCGCTCGTTATCGGCGCTTCGGGGTTGGTGGGCGGTCATCTCATGCGCGTCATCACGACGCGCGGCGAGCCGGTGGTGGGCACACACAGCGGCGAATCGCTCGATGGTTTCGAATCGCTGGATATTCGTTCCGCGCCGGCGGTTGAGACGCTGGTCAAGCGGGTGCGGCCACAGATTGTCTACTTGCCAGCGGCGCTCACGAATGTTGACCATTGCGAACTGCATCCTGAAGAAAGTTACGCGGTGAACGTCTTAGGAGTTCGCAATGTGACGCAGGCTGCACAGGAAATTGGATCAAAGGTAGTGTTTTTCTCCTCGGATTACATCTTTGATGGAACCAGCGGCCCGTACCGCGAAGATGATGCCCCGCGGCCCTTGTCGGTGTATGGCCAGCACAAAGTATTGGGCGAAAACGTCGTGAGCCAATTGGCGTCTCATGCTCTGATCATCCGGACGACGGTGGTGTATGGCACCGAACGCGCGGGCAAGAACTTCATGTATCGCCTGTGGCGGACGCTGCGGGCAGGAAAGCCCCTTCGGGTGCCTATTGATCAGATTGGCAGCCCCACGTATGCTCCCAATATGACAGCGGTAGTGAGGGAACTGGTTCAGCGAGGAGCAAGTGGTGTTTTCCATGTGGCCGGTTCAGCGGTGGTTGATCGCTACCTGTTTGCGCGGGAGGCCGTGGCGGCTTTTGGCCTCGACTCTGCCCTACTCGAGCCAGTCAAGACGGAAGAGCTCGGCCAGCCCGCGCGACGGCCCTTGCGAGCGGGCCTGCGCATCGACAAGGTGCGTGCGGCCGTATCAACACCGTTGCTCGATTATCGCGAAGGGCTGCGCGCAATGCAGAAAGAGGTAGCACAATGGAACGTCCTCGCGTAGACGAGAAGACGAATGCGGCGGCAGCGGTGCGTGCCCGGATTCAGGGCTTGGTTGAGCAGTATGTGCAATTGGCCTGGCCGCCTCCCCCGTTTGAGCCGGGAAAAACTTCTATTCCCTATGCCGGGAGGGTCTTCGATGCGGATGAAGTGAAAACATTGGTAGATGCAGCGCTTGATTTTTGGCTGACCAGCGGACGATTCTCCGAGCAGTTTGAGCGTCAGTTCGCTCATTTTTTTGGGATGCAGTATGCCTTGCTGTGCAATTCCGGTTCATCGGCCAATCTGCTGGCATTGTCGGCACTGACTTCACCAAAGCTGGGTGAGCGGCATTTGCGACCCGGAGATGAAGTGATAACGGTGGCGACGGGTTTCCCCACGACCGTGAATCCGATGATTCAGCATCAGCTCATACCAGTGTTTCTGGACATTGAGCTGCCCACCTATAACCTTGACGTGCGCTCACTGGAGCAGGCGCTCGGGCCGCGGACTCGAGCCGTGATGGTGGCGCATACCCTTGGGAACCCTTTTAATCTCGCCGCAGTACGTCAGTTCGTGCAGCAGCACAACTTGTGGCTGATTGAGGATAACTGTGATGCGGTAGGATCACGCTACCAAGGCCAACTCACAGGAACGTTTGGTCATTTGGCAACGGTCAGTTTCTATCCGGCTCACCATATGACCATGGGGGAGGGTGGATGCGTTTTGACGAACGATCCCAAGCTGAATGTTATTATTGAATCATTCCGCTATTGGTGACTAGAT
>CAYNXT010000075.1:0-8217 GCA_964401235.1 uncultured Planctomycetales bacterium | reverse complement strand
ATAGACCCGCTCGCGGAACCAGGGGTAGGTGTTGTGTTTGTTATAGGTCACGCAGGGGGAAAACACGTCCACGAGCGCGAACCCCTTGTGCTCAATCGCCCCTTTCATCAGATTGGCCAGATGCAGGTTCTCCCCGGAAAATCCGCGCGCCACATAGGTCGCGCCACAGGTCAGGGCCAACGCCACCGGGTTGAGTGCCGTCTCAATCGTTCCCTCCGGCGTCGACTTGGTGCGCACATCTTTCTCCGTTGTTGGAGAGGCTTGCCCGGTGGTCAAGCCGTAAATCTGATTGTCCATGACGATATAAGTCATGTCCACGTTGCGGCGGCAGGTGTGGACGAAGTGGCCGACCCCGATGCCGTAGCCGTCCCCGTCGCCCCCGGTGGCGATGACGGTGAGGGCATGGTTACCGAGCTTCGCCCCCGTGGCGACGGGTAGCGAGCGGCCATGCAGTCCATGGAAGCCGTACGCGTTAATGAACCCCGGCAGGTTCGAGGAGCAGCCAATGCCGGAGACCACCTGCACGTTGTGCGGCGCAATGTCCAGCTCGGCCAGCGCGCGCTGCAGCGAATTGAGCACGCCAAAATCGCCGCAGCCCGGGCACCAGTCCGGCTTCACCTTGCCGAGATACTCTTTCACTTGGGCCATCGTCATTCCTCCGTGACGTTCAGTGTTCACGAGCGACTTCCGCACCAATCGCAGGGTTCTCGATGGGCGAAAAGTCCGGCGGGAGCCCTTCATCGCTTACGACCGACGCGATGACCGATTCTTTGGGCTTCGTCTTCAACAGCGTGCGCGCTTGGTCAATGACCTGTTTCGGCTCAAAGGGCTCGCCGTCATACTTGCGCAGGTGATGCTGGACGCTCATACCGGTTTCCATCCGGATGAGCTTGACGAGCTGTCCGGTGTAGCAGGCCTCAACCGACATCGTCATCTTGCAGGATTGGAGCAGCGTGCGTACCGCCTCTGCTTGAAACGGCCAGATATTCTTCACGCACAGCACATTCACGATCAGGCCTTCCTTCTTCAGCGCCTCCATCGCTTCAAGCATCACTTGATAGGCCGAACCCCATCCGACCAGCGTCAGATCAGCGGATTGAGGTCCATCAATGGCGGGCGCTGAGAGCTCCTTGAGAATGCCTTCCATCTTGCGCATCCGCTTGCTCATCATCTTCGCGCGGATGGCCGGATTGGTGAAGACGTCGCTGATGACGATGCCATCTTCGTCATGCTCATCGGTCGCCGAGGTATAGATGGTTCCCGGCGTGCCGGGCAGTGCCCGAGGTGAGACCCCGCTGGGGGTATCCTGAAACCGCCGATAGGCGCCTGCCTGTGCCGTGCCCGGCACGGCAGACAGGTTGCCATTCGCCGCCGTCACCATCGGGCCGCGCTCGATGGGGACATGGTTAATGTCCACGCCATCGAATGTTTCAAGCCGCTCGGCCAGATACAGATCGCTCGTAATCAGCACAGGGCACTGGTACTTCTCGGCCAGATTAAACGCTTCAATGGCACTGGTATAGCACTCCTGCAACGTGCGGGGAGCCAGGATCACTTTCGGGAACTCCCCTTGCGACGCGCCCAGGAGCTGAAACAGATCCGCTTGCTCGGTCTTCGTCGGCAATCCGGTGGAGGGACCGCCGCGCTGGACTTCGACGATGACCACCGGGGTCTCGGTCATGCCGGCTTCACCGACCGCCTCGGTCATCAGCGCGAAGCCGCCGCCTGCCGTCCCGGTCATGGCCCGGACGCCAACGTGACCCGCGCCAATCGCCATGTTAATGGCGGCAATCTCATCCTCGCACTGCTTCACCAGCACGCCGGCCTTGGCCGCGTATTTGACGAGCCAATGCAGCAGCGAAGACGCGGGGGTCATGGGGTAGGCCGAGTAGAATCGGCAGCCGGCAGCCACCGCGCCGAACCCGATCATGGGGTTGCCACCTGCCAACGGCCGGCGTTTGCCATCGCCTTTATCGACGCGAATCCCACCTGGCTTGAACTGGCTCTTGGCAAACTCCATCGCCTTGTCGAAAGCGTCAAGGTTGGTCTTGATGACCGCCTCACCCTTCTTTCCAAACCGCTCTTTGATGAGCTCGCGAATCGCAGAGGGATCCAGGCCGATCACCTGCATCAGCCCGCCCATGAGCGCGGTGTTTTGCATCAACTGATTTCCCACGAGCTCCATGACCGGCACGCCGATGAGCTGCACATCCTTCGCGAGCCCATCCGGCTTGGCTTGAAACTTGTCGGTGTTATAGAAGATGGCCCCGCCGCTGACGACGCGCTTGGCATAGCGCTGGAACGTATCCTGATTCAGCGCGACCAAGTAGTCCAGATCATCGCCTTGGGTGTGGACTTTGTGGGTCCCGATGCGGATGTGCATGCACACATGGCCGCCTCGAATGACCGATTGGTAGCTGTTATAGGCAAACACGTGATAGCCAGAGCGCGAGCACGCCTTGGCAAACGACTCCCCTGCCGAGGCGATCCCATCCCCGGCCGCCCCGCCAATCCATACTGTCAGCTCTGTCTGTACCATGATGTCTCCTTCAAGGACTACAGGGTTCACTGGACACCACAGAACCACAGAACATCCACAGAAACACAGAGAACATTCTTTCCTCCTCCTCTGCGCCTCTGTGTGAATTCTGTGACATCCGTGGTGTGATCCTCAGTGTGTATCATACGAGAGCGGCTTTGGCGTGAGAGGGCGAGCGGCTGACGTCTTGCACCATCTTGGTGATCTTCTCCGCCACCGCCACCGCTTCGCCGAATCGGCGCTGCCACATGTTCCGGCCGAAAATGAATCCGGTCACGCCCGCCTCCAGCGCCACCTTCACGTCGTCAAACAACTCCTCATCGCTGCGTTTGGAGCCGCCGGACATGAGCGTCAGCGTGCGGCCGGCTGAGGCCACAATCTTCTCCAGCATCTCCCGCTTGTCCATCTTCAGGTCTCGGTACTCTTTCGGATACTGCGCGCGCTTCTCTTCATCCACCTTCGGATAGTTCACCTTCACGACATCGGCCCCCAGCTCCTGGGCGATCCGGGCGGCATAGTCGACGGCGTAGAGGCTGTCGCGGCCACCCTTGGCTTCCATGTACTTGCCGCGGGGATACGCCCACATGATGACTGGAATGCCGGCCCGCTCGGCCTCGCGACGCACCTTGCCGAATTGAATGAAATCCTCATCCTGCCGCGGCGAGCCGATGTAGCAGGTGTAGCCAACCGCTTCGGCTCCCAGCCGCACCGCATCCTCGACGGAGGCGTTGCAGGGTGAAAAAGCCTCCTCATCCGGCGGGATTTCGGTCTTGCCGTTGATCTTCAAAATGAGCGGCACCTTGCCGGCGAATGCCCGGAGATATTTTTCGGCCAATCCCACCTGAAAGGCGATTGCAGAAAATCCGCCTTCAAGGGCCAGCCGAAGCTCAAACTCTGGATTCAGGCTCTCGGGATTCACGAAAAAGTCCCGCGGCCCGTGCTCCAGCCCTTGGTCGATGGGGAGCACCATCATCCGGCCGTTTCCAGGCCCGTACTTATACAGCAATCGGTACAGCCTGGTCTTCTTGCCGGCCGGCAGCTCCAAATCGTCCAGCGTCATGAGTCGTTTAGACATATGAACACTCCTTGTTGTTGCGGGATGAAACCTCTGCCAAGCGGATGCTAGAACCGGATGCCGGCCTGCTTGAGGAAGGCCTTATCGGTTTCCGTCAGCTCAGACGGCAACTCTGCCGCCGCTGCTTTGCCGCCGATGAGCGGCACCACGTAGATGGCCAGCTCAACTTGCTCTTCACGAAGAATCCGACGCAGTTCTCCAAAATCCGCCGATCGAGCCACGATTTTCTGAATCGCCTTGTTCAACCGTTTGAGATGCTTGCCCAACCGCTTCTCAATCTCCATCCTCTCCATCCCGCTGGACTCCCCCCTCGGTTAGGTGGCGGAAACAGACGACACCGGCTCATCCAATAACTTGGCCGTCGTCTGGGATACCCTCATCGAACAAAACTTCGGTCCGCACATCGAACAGAACTTTGCGTCTTTATAGAATCCGTCCGGCAGCGTTTCATCGTGCATGCGCCGCGCCGTCTCGGGATCGAGGGAGAGCGCAAACTGTTGCTCCCAATCGAACGAAAAGCGCGCCTGCGAGAGTGCATCATCCCGCCTGCGCGCTCCGCGCCGTCCCCGTGCGACATCGGCCGCGTGGGCGGCAATCTTGTACGCGATCACTCCGTTGCGGACATCTTCATCGTTTGGCAGCCCAAGGTGCTCCTTGGGGGTCACATAACACAGAAGGCTCGAGCCATACCAGCCCACCATCGCCGCACCGATCGCCGAGGTGATGTGGTCATAGCCTGGGGCGACATCGGTGACCAGCGGCCCCAGCGTGTAGAACGGGGCTTCGTGGCAATAGCGCTGCTGGAGTTTGACGTTCATCTCAAGCTGATCCATCGGCACATGTCCCGGTCCTTCAATCATCACCTGAACGTCTTTAGCCCACGCTCGCTGTGTGAGCTCACCGAGCGTCTTGAGTTCGGCCAACTGCGCCTCATCAGACGCATCCGCCAAGCAGCCGGGTCGTAAACTATCCCCTAAGCTGTAGCTCACGTCATACGCGCGCAGGATGTCGCTGATCTCATCAAAATATTCGTACAGCGGGTTCTGCGCCTTGTGCGTCGCCATCCATTGCGCCAAGAGGCTGCCACCGCGGCTGACAATGCCGGTGATGCGGTGCTTTGTGAGTTGCAAGTACTCATAGAGAATCCCGGCATGGATCGTCATGTAGTCCACGCCCTGCTTGGCCTGATCCTCGATCGTTTCCAGGAGAATTTGGGGTGTGAGATCTTCCACCCGCTTGACCCGTGTGAGCGCCTCGTAAATGGGGACGGTGCCAAGCGGCACAGGGCTGGCCGCAATAATCGCCTGGCGGATCTGGGGGATGTCACCACCCGTTGAAAGATCCATCACGGTATCGGCCCCGTAATGCACCGCCATGTGGAGCTTCTTGAGCTCCTCCTCGATGTTCGAGGTCACGGCGGAATTGCCAAGATTCGCGTTGATTTTCACCGTCGCTGCCAGGCCAATGCCCATGGGATCCAGGCTACCGGCGAGGTGGTGAATGTTGGCAGGAATAATGAACCGGCCGCGGGCGATTTCAGCGCGGATGACTTCCGGCTCCAGCTCCTCTTTCTCGGCCACCCGCTTCATGGCGTCGGTGATCACACCCTGGCGGGCGCGGGCTAGCTGTGTCATTGGGGATCCTTAGGTTTCTGAAAAAATTATTTTAGCACAATCGACTCGGGGACGCTAGCGACTTGCTGCGCAATCCATTGGGATAAATGAAGATGCGGCAGCAAGGTCTTGCCGCGAAAGACGTACGGCAATCCTTTGAGCGCCTTGGGAATTTTTTGCTCGATGCCTCCCTCGGCGAGCAAGAGCGGCACCACCAAGACGCGTCCGTGCTCACTGCCTGTTTTGACGACCTCTCGCATCTGACGCACGGCCTCTTCGCGGACCTCTTTGGGCGCATCGTCCCGCAGGGTGACCGGAATCACCGCATGAAAACCGGCCTGTGTCTGAATCTCTTGCGCTAACTGCTCCATCATGCCAAGCCACCGGGCATTGTCTTCCTCGCTCACCGGCCCATGCGCAACCAACATCACCGTTTCCTGTTGGGCCTTGCGGCTTAAATCTTTGGCCCGTTCCGTCAGCACAGCCGCCACCAGCGGATCAGCATCCAGCGCGCCCGCCATGACAACAGGCACATGAAGTGTGAGTGGTTTGACATGCTCTTGCCACGGCCCGTCAGCACGCAATCCGAGCACATACTGGTACTGGCGCAGCACATCCGAGGAAGAGGAGACAAGAAACGGCACCACAATGAGGCGAGCAATCCCCCGCCGCTCCAACTGATCGACCGCATGCTGGATCGCCTGAGCTTCCGGCTCATGCATGCCCATCCCAAAGGCCACTTCGGTAGGCTGCGTGAGGCGGGCCTGCCGGACGGCGATTTCAACCGCTCGATTCCACCGCGCCGAGCCGCCATGGGCGAGCACCAACACCCCCACAGCCTGGACGTTTCGTGACTCGTCGGTCGTGGCTCGTGACTCGTAAGAACCAAAAAGCAGTAGAGCGGAAAAGACTACGAGGCACTGCACGATGCACGATGCACGAATCACGAACAACGCACCGCACTCTTTCATCTTCATCCAAGGGGAGAACGAATGAGGGTGAGGAATTCGGAGCGGGTTTTGTCGCTGGAGCGGAAGACCCCGAGCATCGAGCTGGTAATCGCTTTGGCATTCTGCTTCTGTACCCCGCGCATCACCAGGCACAGGTGGTAGGCTTCAACCACGCATGCCACGCCCAGCGGCTGGAGATGCTCGTTGAGCGCTTCGGCGATCTGCGTGGTCAGCCGTTCTTGCACTTGGAGGCGGCGAGCAAACGCGTCGATGAGCCGAGGGATTTTACTTAAGCCGATGATCCGGTCCTTCGGCATATAGGCGACATGACACTTCCCGATGAACGGTAGCAGATGATGCTCGCACAACGAGAACACATCAATATCTTTGACGATGACCATTTCATCCTGCTTGACCTTAAAGCACCGGTTAAGGATCTTCGCCGGATCTTGCCGGTAGCCGGAGGTGAGAAATTGCAGCGACTTGGCGACTCGCAGCGGCGTGCGCTTGAGCCCATCCCGTGTTGGATCCTCATTCATGAGCCGCAAGAGCAGCCGCACGGTGTATTCCCATTCTTTCCCCTTGGGAATTTCCAGCACCTGCGACAGTCGTCTTAATTCATCATCTGAGCTTGCCATACTTCTTATTTCCATTTCTCCATGAGTTCAATCAAGAGCCGTACCCCGATTCCCACTGCGCCCTTCGGCACATATGGCTTGTCTTTTTCCGTCCAGGCGGTGCTGGCAATATCCAAGTGGGCCCAGGATTTAAGCCCCTCAGTAAACGCCTCCAGAAACTTTCCGGCGGTGATCGTGCCGGCCTGCCCGGTGTCGCTCACATTCTTGATGTCCGCGATGTCCGATTTCAGCATCGGCGCATACTCATCCCACAGCGGCAATCGCCACACCCGCTCGTAGGTTTCTTTGCCAGCTTGATTGATGCGTGCCGCTAGTTTTTCATCTTTTGTTAAGAGCCCGATTGCCTCAGCACCCAACGCGACCACGCAGGCTCCGGTCAGCGTGGCCAAATCCACGCAGCAGTCCGGCTTAAACCGCTTGGCGTAGTGGAGACAGTCTGAAAGGACCAGCCGTCCTTCGGCATCGGTGTTGATCACTTCGATGGTCTTACCTGAGAGTGTCTTGACCACATCGCCCGGCTTCTGGGCCGTGCCGGAGGGCATATTCTCCGTTGCCGCAATAATCCCGATGATGCGATACGGGAGCTTCAGCATCGATGCCGCTTTGAGCGTCCCGAGCACCGCGGCAGCACCCGCCATATCATACTTCATCTGCTCCATTTTGAAGGAGGGTTTAATGCTGATGCCACCGGTGTCAAACGTAATCCCCTTGCCGCAAAATGCAAATGTACCCTTGGCCCGCGCGGGACTGTACTCAAGCACGATGAACTGCGCCGGCTGCTGGCTACCCTGCGCGACGCCGACAATGCCGCCAAATCCCAGGCGCTTGAGTTGCGCAAATGGAATCACTGTGCACTTCAAGCGATGCTGCTTCGCAAGCTGCCGGGCGGTATTGGCTAAATAGGTGGGTGTAATCAGGTTGGAGGGGCCGGTAATCAAATCCCGAGTCAGCGTGACGGCTTCGGCGATTACTTCGGCTTTCGCGACAGCCTCTTTGGCTTTGGTGGCATCGCCGGCGCGCTCGACGACGAGCGTGATCGTCTCGATGCGTTTGTTGCGCTCATGCTTGGGCACTTCGTGAAGCTTGTCGTAGCGATAGAGGCCCAGGAGCGCGCCTTCTGCCATGGCCTGGGCGACGACCTCAAGCGGGCCGAGCATCCGATCAACCAGCACCGGCAAGCTGAGCGCGCGCTGTCCTCGTGCGCGAACGGTGCGCGCGGCGGTGGCGGCAAACTGCCTCGCCTTCTCAAGAGAGAGATCCTTCGCTTTGCCAAGCCCAACGATCAGGACCCACCGGTTGCCAATTGGAAGAAACGCGGTTTCATTCGGTGCGCCGCGAAACCCGGCGCTGGCCACCAAGCGATTCTAGGCCTGATCGCGCGCGGTTGAGGCAGGCAACAGCC
>CAYNXT010000074.1:0-8229 GCA_964401235.1 uncultured Planctomycetales bacterium | reverse complement strand
GAGGATGGGCCGGCTCCTGCGGACGATCCGCGAAACCAGCCGCCATCCGTAGTATCTTCCGGTTGACCTCTGAACAGAGAGACGGCTACAATGTGCTGGCACTATAGGGCGAACATCATGTTATACTTGTAGATGGCTAAAGAGGCAGGAGGATTCCCGCGGTACGTCCGTGACCACGAGGGGCACCTCTGGGAGCTTCACCGCGATGTCTGGTGGCATGTGCAGCGTAGACATCCAGAGATGATCCCGTACCTGGATGAAATCGAAGCAGTGCTCCGCAGCCCCGACGAGATTCGTCGCAGTCGCAAACGACATGATACGCTGTTGTACTATCGGCAATTTGATCGCCTGCGCATCTTCAGGCGGATAGTGAGTCATTGGTATCTCTGTGTGGTTGCGGATCAACAAGACCGCGTTGTGAAGACCGCGTACCTGACGGCCAAGATCAAGCAGGGAGAACGGCTATGGAAAAAGGGTTGACGTTTGAATATGATGAGCACGCCGATGTGCTCTACATCTCCGTAGGGGCTCCGAAGCCGGCGATCTCTGAAGAGATAGATGACGGGATCATCTTTCGTCGGGATCCGGCCACCCGCAAGCTGACAGGCCTGACGATCATCGACTTTCGCACGACCTTCTTGAAAGCCCCTAAGCGCCTCCCCATAACACTTCAAGCTTCCTAACGTCCACAGGGCGAGTCACCACGACATTTTCCGCATCCCTCTCTGATAAGGATGAGCCGTCTGCTGCGTACCATCCGCGAAACCAGCCGCCATCCGTAGAGCGCCTCTCAGATGAGTGCCAGCTACCGCGGTAGCTGGCACCGTCTTGTCCAGCCTCGCCCCTGGCGACGAGGATGGGCCGACTCCTGCGGACAATCCGCGAAACCAGCCGCCATCCGTAACTCGCTCGTTCAAGACGCTAAGACTTCCTCAATTTGCAAGACAAATGCTTTGGCTTCTTCAAGGATCCACTCGGCATCGTCGTTGGTGAGTTCTTCGATCTCGTACTGGACTGTAATGCGTGTTCGGCGGGCCTCTTCGAGACTTTCGGCATAGCGTTTTTTGAGTTGTTGAGCCCGCTGCAGAAACTTCACGTAGCCCGCAGGGACCCGACCGCGCTCAACGTAGAACTTCCGAAACGCTGCCAATGCGCATCCATGGGAGGCGGCCGCCAAACCAATGTGATACAGCGCTGCCAGCACCGCGTGATACATGGCGTAGTAGCCACAGACGACCGTCCAATCAAAATGCTCTTCGCGAGACATGAGCTGCATGGCGCGGAGATTCTGATGGGCTTTGTCAAGATGCTCACGCGCCTGCCGGGCATCCGGTGTTACGGCGCGCAATTCCGACCTGCCTTGCCGAGGATGAAAACAGCTTTCCAAAAACCGCTCAAACGGTTTACCCATGTGTGATCAACCCCTGTTTGACGATTTGCCAGAAGAGCGCTTCATTGTACAGGACCACCCGGTCCCCCCACACTTCTTGATGGAACGCGCGGCGCTCACGCAATCCAATCCGAGCCGCCTCAATAGTGGTAAATATCGGAGCGAGTTCCAGCACCGATTCTACCGTCGTTTTTGTCTTTGCAAACGCTCGAGTGATAAGATCGCCTGGGGTTGAGCCGAGCACCAGCAAATCGACATCGCTCTTGGGGGTCCAGGTTTCTCGCGCGATGGAGCCGAAGAGCATAACGAGCTGCACATGCCACGCCGACTCTCGTATCAGCGTTTCGGTGGCTTTCATGAGGAGCCTTGCCATCGCTTTGTTGCGGCTCAAGAAGACCTGGCGGTGGGAAACCTCGAAGATCTCGAAGATTTTTAGCAGGTGTTCGGATTCCCACTGGGGGCGGAAGAACGTCATATTCGACACCTCGCGGCGAAGCAAGAGCCCGTCGTGCACGAACTCGCCAAGATACTTGTGGGTATTGTGAACCGGGACCTTGGCCTGCCGGGCAAGCTCGCGCTGGTGGAGCTCAACCCAGGGGTCTCGAAAGAATAATTTAAGTAGGTGTTCTTTGCCGGCTGGAAGATACATGGTCTGTTCTATGTTGTAAAACAACTGTTTTACTAAGTATAACATACCGGCGGTTCCTGTCAACCCTGTTCGGGCGAGTCACTACCGCGCCGCCTTCGCCCCTGGCCGCGAAGATAGGTGCCAGCTACCGCGGATAGGTGCCAGATAGATAGATAGGTGCCAGCTACCGCGGTAGCTGGCACCGCCATTGGCACCGCCATAGCTTGTTCTTACTGCCCTTGACAGGAGGCGGGAAGTCGCTATACTACTGCTAACGCACTCAATGGAGTGCGTTTCGCCACATTTGGACACCATTTGAGGAGGTGAGTCTGTGATGAAGTCCAGTGCATGGAAGATGGTTCTTGCGGGGGTCCTCGCAAGCGGAGTCTGTGCTGCCCCGGCGTTCGCCGAGGATGGCATGAAAGCTCTTCCCACCCTGCTCATTAAGGGCGAGGTGGTGTCTGTGGATATGTCTGATCCCGCCGCAAACCTCCTCAAGGTCAAGGATCGATACGGGTTTGAAACCCCGATTTTCCTCACCCAAGAGACCAAAGTTACGCAGGCCGATGCCGCGGTCAGTCCGTCCAGTTTGCAGGCAGGTACCGCCGTCGAAGTGGAGTATAACTTCGACGTCAACACGGCCAATCGTCATGCCGTCTCGGTGAAGGTCGCCGGGGCGCAAGCTGCCGCGCCGGCCCCAGCCGCACCAACGGTCGTTGAGCCCGCTCCGGTGGTCGAGACGCCTGTTCAGCCTGAGGCCCCAGTTGCTCCGGCTGCCGACGTTCCAGCCGCTCAAGAGCAGGACGCGCCAGTCTCGGAATAAGCATTGCATTGTAATTGGAGTCAACCAGCGGGGACGTTTCGTTCTGGCTAGGCGCAGAGAGAAACGTCCCCGTTTGTCTTGCCGGAGTGTGAATGCCGCTGCAGCCATCGTCCACCTATCAGCCGATTCCTCCCACCTTCCACTATCGCAAGCCGGTTCGAGGTTCGTTGGTCTGGTGGTTGCGTTTCTTGGGCATCGTGGCTTTCTTGATCGTCTTATCCCGGTTGCCGAGTGCGCAGCATGCGGTGCAGCTCTTTCGCCTGGACCTGCGGTGGCTCGGGCTGTGCATGCTCCTGACGATGGTGCAGCTGGCGCTGGAAGCCTTTGCCTGGCACTGGCTTTTGATCAAGCAGCGCATCCGCCATCCCTACCCCAAGACGCTGGTCGCGTATTTAGCCGGCCAATATCTTGGTCTGGTCACACCGGGCCATGTGGGTGAGTTTCTGGCCGCTGGCTATATCTCGTCGGAAACTGGCATCACCATCGGCTATGCTCTCTCCAGTGTGGTGATGAAAAAGATCCTTTCCTGGACGACGATCATCGGCTTCGGAATTTGGAGCTTACCGCTGGTGGCCCAAGTGCCGATTCACCAGGGGATCTGGGAGCTCCTCACACTCAGCGTCCTTGCCTTGGTCATCTTGTCGGTGGGGATCACGGTGTGGGTTGTGTCGCTGCGGCGGCTGACCCGCAAGTGGCAACAGCTCTCGCCGTGGCAGATCGACATGACCGAGTTTTGGTCCGGCATGCGCCATCTGCGATCCCCTCAACTGATCGTGCCGCTGGCGGTTGTGGTGCTCGCCTTCAGCCTGCTGTTTGTGCAGCTGGAGAGCGTGCTGCGCTCCCTCGGAATGGCCTTGCCGCTGCTGCTGGTGGCAAAAATCGTTGCCCTCAGCCGCATTCTGGCACGGCTGATCCCGATTTCGGTAGTGGGGTTCGGATCCAAAGACGCTGCGGTGATCTGGCTGTTGGCGCAACAGAACATTGATCCGGCCGTCGGATTCTCGGTGACGATCTTGTGGCTGGTCTGCTCCTATCTCGTCACGCTGCTCTTAAGCGGGTTGTGCTGGTGGATCAAACCACTTGTTGTGCGGCGCGTGAGCCGGTAGCCATGGCCCACTCTCCCCTCTACTTCAAACAGCTCCAGGTGGGGCCCATGCAGAATTTTGCCTACCTCATTGGCGATACGTCCAGCCGCGAAGCGGCAGTGGTCGACCCAGGCTGGGAGATCCCTCGAATTCTTGAAATGGTTGCGCAAGACGGCTACCGGCTGACCGGCGCATTTGCGACCCATCACCACTTTGATCATGTCGGCGGGCTGGATGAGCTGCTGAAGGCGGTGGATATACCGGTCTATGTGCATCGAGCCGATGCGCCGTCTGTGCGGCTGGCTCGAGGAACGGTCAAATCGACCGAAGAGGGGCAGGTGGTGCAGGTCGGCCAATTGCCTGTGACGGCCATTCACACGCCGGGACATACCCCCGGCTCGCAGTGCCTGCTTGTCGAAGGGCATCTGCTCGCTGGCGATACGCTGTTTGTGCGCGCCTGCGGGCGATGGGATTTACCAGGCGGTAGTGCGGCAGAACTCTTCGAGAGCTTAGTGAATAAGCTCAAGCGCTTGGATGAGGCAACGGTAGTCTGCCCCGGGCACCACTATGCCGAGGAGCCGACCTCGACGATCGGAGCAGAGAAGCGTACCAACCCGTTCATGCAGCCCGCCACCGTGCAGGAATTTTTGCGATTGGCTGGAGTAGTATGAGCTTCATGGGCTACTGCGTGTCCTCCGACCGATTCGCGAGCGACCTATGCGGCCTCAGCCCGAAGGACGCGGCCAGGCTTTAAACCCACGGCCACCATGTCCGACCCCGCCGCTTCGCGAAGCGAAGCAACACCGGCGGGGGAGTTTGGTGGCCGGGCCGTGGCCGAGGGCGCCCGGAGGCCGCATCGGCGCGAGCGGACGGTCGGAGGACACGATAATAATAATGTTACCAAAGAGTTGTTCGATGGCGCTGAAGGAGTGGGCGACGGTGTTGGAGGCCATGGCCAAGGGCGAGCAGCACGTCCTGATCCGCAAAGGCGGCCTGATCGAACCAGGCAGCGGCTTTGAACTCCAAGCCAACGCCTTCCTGTTCTATCCCACCTTCGAGCATCAGGCGCTCAACTATCTTCGACCAGCCTACCGATCGTATTTCGAGCAGGCCGCAGCGTGCCGCGCGCCGGAAGGGCAGGTGCGCTTTGAGCTGTGCGGGCTTGCCGTCTCCTCAAGCGCGTCCCATGATCCAAAGATCGTTGAGCGGCTCAGCCCCTATCACATTTATAACGATGAATTCCTCACGCAACGGCTCAGGTGGCAGCCGGAGCAGCCGCTCACAATTGTGCTCGTTCGTGTCTTTCGTCTTGCCTCGCCGATGACGCTTCCGGTGGCGCCAGCCTATGCGGGGTGCAAGTCCTGGGTGAGCCTCAACGCTCCGGTCTCTCTCGAAGGCGCAGCACCCGTCCTGGACGAGCATCGTTTCCAGAGCCTTTTTGACACCGTCGAGCGCATTTGCTAGACTGACGGAGCTTAGATGCCCCCCGCCGCCTCTCGCCGAGGACTCATCATCGTCTACACTGGCAATGGCAAGGGCAAGACCAGCGCCTCGTTGGGTGCGGCGCTGCGCGCGCTAGGACACGGGTGGCGGGTGCTCATCATCCAGTTCTTTAAAGGCGACTGGCCGGTGGTCTTCGGCGAACTGGAGATGGGCAAGCGGCTCTCCCCCCAGCTTGAGGTGCTGCAATTGGGCAAGGGGTTCGTCAAGCATATGGGGGACAAGAAACCGTTTGAGGAGCATCTGGCTGCGGCCAAGGATGCGCTCACGGTTGCCAAAGAAAAGATCATCTCGGGAGCGTATGACCTCATTGTCCTTGATGAGATCATCTATGCGATTGACTATGCCGGGGTGCAGTTGGTCAGCGTCGATGAGGTGCTGGGGTTGCTTGATGCGAAGCCGCCCTCTCTCCATATCATTCTCACGGGTCGTAACGCGCCGCAAGCGATTATTAACCGTGCAGATTTGGTGACCGAGATGCGGGAGATCAAGCACCCATGGCAGCAAAAAATTCCAGCGCAAGAGGGGATAGACTACTAAGACAGTGAGTAAGTGATGAAGTGAGTAGGTGAGTGAGGAAAAGATGGCAAAAACACATCAGTTACCTAGTCGCACGTTGCTGGAGGGCATGGATCGCGCGCCGGCGCGGGCTATGTTCAAGGCTATGGGCCTGACCGATGAGGATTTGAAGAAACCGCTCATCGCCATCGCTAACACCTGGACCGAAGTCATGCCTTGCAACGTGCATCTGCGCCGGCTCTCGGAGAAGGTGAAGGAGGGCGTGCGCGCAGCCGGCGGGACCCCCATCGAGTTTAATACGATTTCAGTGTCCGATGGCATCGCGATGGGTACTGAGGGCATGAAGGCCTCGCTGATCAGCCGCGAAGTCATCGCAGATTCGATCGAGCTGGTGGTGCGCGGCCATCTCTTTGACGGGGTGGTGGCCCTCTCCGGCTGTGACAAGACGATTCCCGGCACCGTGATGGCGCTCATTCGTCTGAATTTGCCTTCGCTCATGATCTATGGCGGCTCGATTGCCCCTGGCACATTCAATGGAAAGTCAGTGACGATCCAAGATGTGTTTGAAGCGGTGGGCGCGTGCGCGGCTGGCAAGATCGACATGCGCGAACTGCTGGAACTTGAGGGCCGCGCCTGTCCTGGCCCAGGTGCCTGCGGCGGGCAGTTTACCGCCAATACGATGGCGATGGCATGTGAAATCTTGGGGATTTCGCCGATGGGCAGCGCGAGCGTGCCGGCTATGGATCCCAAGAAGGACACCGTCGCGTTTGAGGCCGGCAAGCTGGTGATGGATGTCTTGCGGCGCGAGCTGCGTCCTTCTCAGATCATTACGCGCCACGCCTTGGAAAATGCGATCAGTTCAGTGGCGGCCACCGGCGGCTCGACGAACGCCGTGTTGCATCTGCTGGCCATCGCGCGCGAAGCAAACGTGCCGCTCGCTATCGATGAGTTCGATCGCATCAGCCGCAAGACCCCGCTGCTGGCGGACTTAAAACCCTGGGGACGGTTTGTGGCGACTGACTTGTATGCGGCCGGCGGCGTGGCATTGATCGCGCAGCGGCTGCTGCGCGCGCGGCGGTTGCACGGGCAAGCGCTCACGGTGACCGGGCGGACGATCGGCGCGGAAGCCGAAGAGGCGAGCGAGACGCCTGGGCAGCAGGTGGTGCGGCCGATCGAGAAGCCGTTAAGGTCCACCGGAGGATTGGTCATTTTGCACGGCAACCTGGCCCCTGAAGGGTGCGTGGTCAAAATCACCGGTCATGAGCCCATGCGGCATGAAGGACCGGCTCGCGTGTTCAATTCGGAAGAAGAGGCCTTCAAGGCGATCCAGCAGCGACGGATTAAACCGGGCGATGTCGTGGTGGTGCGGTATGAAGGACCCAAAGGCGGGCCGGGCATGCGGGAAATGCTGGCCGTGACCGCGGCGATTGTGGGGCAGGGGCTTGGGGAATCAGTGACGCTGCTGACCGACGGGCGATTTTCCGGAGCCACGCGCGGGCTGATGGCCGGCCATGTCGCCCCGGAAGCGGCACACGGCGGGCCGATCGCGCTCTTGCGCAACGGCGATCGCATCACCTTCGATGTGGAGCGGCGGCGGCTGGATGTCGCGCTCTCGGCCAAGGAGATGGCCACGCGCCGCAAGCAATGGAAGCCCCCGGCGGCTCGATATACCCGCGGCGTGATGGCCAAATATGCGCAACTGGTCTCCTCGGCCTCTGAAGGCGCCGTCACGGGATTTCCTAAAAAGATCCTAGCGCAGGGAAAAGTGGAAAGTGGAAAGTGGAAAGTTTCTCGCACGAAATTCGCGAGCGCGAAGCGTCCTCGCTCGAGAGTCATAGCGCACCCCTAATAATGCTGGGATGGTGAAACTGGCAGACACGCTAGCTTGAGGGGCTAGTGCCGCAAGGCGTGGGGGTTCAAATCCCCCTCCCAGCACGCTTATCGTTTCCTCCCTCGCAAGTCAGGTTTTTCATTCTACCACTACCAGTGGTTCTCTCGAACTATGAGCAGAAACTCAAGGGGTTAATGCAGCCTTTTTCGCTCAGTGGTCGGCGAACATGGCCTACGTACTCGGTGTCATCTGTGCTGATGGTTGTCTCACTCAGCATGCAAATGGATACCACGGTCTCAACGTAACAAGCAAGGACCTCTCTTGGTTACAGTCGATCAAGGCGACGCTACAGGCAGAACAGAAGATTGGGCAAAAGCGCCGAGCATGTCAACTGCAAACCCGCAATCAAACGCTCTATGCAAGCTTGATTCGACTGAATCTCACTCCTCGAAA
>CAYNXT010000073.1:233-8310 GCA_964401235.1 uncultured Planctomycetales bacterium | reverse complement strand
CCTGCTCAGGGGTCGAGTTTTTCCCCGTGACAATCGCCCAGAACGGCTGGTATGCAATGGTGATTTGTTGGCAGTCCCATGACTCGCTAACGGCTAACGCCCCGGCAAGTTGGCGCGTCAAGACCTCAAATGTCTTCCCGGCTTCTCGTTCGGCCAGCGTCTCACCGATGCACACGATCGGTAGGAGCGACTGCTTTAAGGCCGCCTCCAACTTGCGATGCACAGACTCATCCGTCTCCCCAAAGTGGGTGCGGCGCTCGGAATGGCCGATGATGACGTAGCGGCACCCAGCATCCGCCAGCATGAGCGGCGAGACCTCTCCGGTGAACGCCCCCCCTTGAGGCTCCCAGAACAGATCTTGCGCACCCAACCCGATCGAAGAGCCTTTGACGAGCTGACTGACCGTTGCCAGCGCGGTAAAGGGCGGGCACACGACCACTTCCACCGCCGCGTGAGCTTCCAACCCGCGCAAGAGCTGTGTCACCAGAGTGCTCGCCTCTGATAATGTGAGATGACATTTCCAATTCCCTGCAATAATCGGTTTACGCATCGCGCAGGATGGCGATACCAGGCAACGTTTTCCCTTCCAGGAACTCCAAGGACGCGCCACCGCCGGTCGAAATGTGGCTCATGCGATCGGCCAGGCCGAACTGCTGCACCGCGGCGGCGGAATCGCCTCCGCCAATAATGGTAGTGGCTTTCAGATTGGCCAGCGCTTCGGCGATCTTGCGGCTGCCGGTGGCAAAACGTGGATCTTCGAAGACCCCGACCGGCCCATTCCAGATCACAGTCTGAGCGCCCTGCAGCGCAGCGGTGAAGCGGCTCACCGTCTCCGGCCCGATATCCACGCCTTCCCACCCCTCTGGAATCTGCCCGACCTTGACGGTTTTGACGTCGCTCTCCGGCTTTAGCCCAGTCGTGATGACGTGGTCCACTGGCAGCAGGATCTCGACCTTGCGCTGCGCGGCCTTGGCCAGAATCTGCTTGGCGACGTCGAGCTTGTCGGCTTCCAGCCGCGACGCGCCAATGGCATGGCCTTGGGACTTCAGGAAGGTATAGGACATTCCGCCGCCGATAAAGATCTTATCGACGCGCTCAAGCAAGTTGGTGAGCACGCCGATCTTATCCGACACCTTCGCCCCGCCGAGGATGGCCACATAGGGCCGTTTCGGCGATGAGACCGCAGCACCAAGGTAGGTGATCTCTTTTTCCATCAGCAACCCTGCCACAGCAGGCAGATGGTGCGCAACCCCTTCGGTGGAAGCATGGGCTCGATGCGCGGTGCCGAAGGCATCATTGACGTAGACCTCACCCAGCCGTGCCAGTTGTTGGGCAAATGCCGGAGCGTTCTGCTCTTCTTCCGCATAAAATCGGAGGTTCTCCAGCAGCGCGACCTCTCCTGACTTAAGGGCTTTAACGCGCGCTTCGGTTTCCGGGCCGACACCGTCTGGCAACAATACCACCGGCCGTCCCAGCAACTGGCCCAGCTTCTCGGCCACCGGCTTGAGCGCTAATGACGCCACCCGTTTGCCGTCCGGCCGGCCGAGGTGGCTCATGAGCACGACGATGGCCCCCTGGTCCAGCGCATAACGAATGGTGGGCAAACTTTCACGGATGCGGGTCTCGTCGGTGATGCGTCCTGTGGCTTTATCGAGCGGAACGTTGAAATCGACGCGGATGAGCACCCGTTTGCCCTTTACGTCTACGTCTTTGATAGTCTGCTTCATGTCTTTAAAGGTCTCGTGATTCGTGCTTCGTGAATCGTGACGATGCACGATCGACGAACCACGATCGACGGCTCACGCGCCAACAGTAGCCTTTGCCGGAGCGGAAGTGGGGCTGCCGAGGCCGCGCTTGGCCACGTACTCGATGAGGTCGACGACGCGGTTGGAGTAGCCCCACTCGTTGTCATACCAGCCGAACGCCTTGACTAGGTGCTTATCGATCACCGCGGTCATCGTGGAGTCGAAGATGCACGAGTGCGCGTTGCCGTTGAAGTCGCGCGAGACCAGCGGCTCGGCGCAGTACTCCAGAACGCGCTGCAGTGGCCCTTCGGCCGCGGACTTGAACACCTGGTTGACCGCTTCGACCGTCGCCTCCTTTTCCACCTGGCAGGAGAGATCGACAATAGAGACATTGGGGGTTGGCACGCGGATCGAGAGGCCGTCAATCCGGCCTTTAAGCTCTGGAAACACGACGCCGACGGTCTTGGCCGCGCCGGTGGTGCTAGGAATCATGGACAGCGCTGCTGCTCGGGCTCGCCGCAGGTCCTTGTGTGCCAGATCGAGCAGGCGCTGATCGTTCGTGTAGGAGTGGATCGTCGTCATGAATCCGCGTACGATCTTGAAGTTCTCGTGGATCAGTTTCGCAATCGGGACGACGCAGTTCGTGGTGCAGGACGCATTGGAGATCACGTGGTGCTTGGCCGGGTCGTACGATTTCTCGTTGACGCCCAGCACAATCGTGATGTCCTCGTTCTTCGCCGGCGCAGTGATGATGACCTTCTTCACGCTGCCGCGCACATGTCCTGCCGCTTTCTCCTTGTCGGTAAAGGCCCCTGTGGATTCGATCACGATGTCCACCCCCAGATCGCTCCAAGGAATCTCTGCAGGGCTCTTCGCAGTGAACATCTTCAGCGTCTTACCATTGACGACCACGGCATCCTGCCCCGCGCTCACCGTCGCGTCAAAGGCGCCAAGAATGGAGTCGTATTTGAGCAGATGCGCGAGCGTCTGGGTGGGGGTCGGCAGATCATTGATCGCGACGAATTCCAGCCCAGGCCGGTTGAAGCCTGCCCGGAACACGTTGCGGCCGATGCGTCCAAACCCGTTAATGCCAATGCGAACGGTCATCACATCCTCCTCTTGTGAGCGTAGGTGGTAGAGTTTCTTATTATACGATGGATTGGCAGGGTGTTCAAACGGGGAGCGTCACGTCGCGCAGGCTCTTCGCAGCCAACTCAGGCGGGGTCGGGTTAATGTAGAACCCGGTGCCCCATTCAAAGCCAGCGACTCTTGTCAGTTTTGGAATCAGCTCCAGATGCCAGTGGTAGGCCTCGCGCTCGCGCGGCTCGATGGGTGCCGTGTGGATGATAAAGTTGTAGGGTGGATTGGAGAGGCCGGCACGCAGGCGTGTGAGGGTTTCCTTCAGGACGCGCGCAAAATCGCTGATCGCCTCCGGGGCAATCTGGGCGAAATCGGATTGATGGGACTTGGGAAGAATCCAGATCTCAAATGGGAAACTGGACATGAAGGGGCAAAAGGCGACGAATGAGCGGTTCTCGCAAATGACCCGCTCGTCTTCCTCGAGTTCTTGGCTGAGCATGTCACAATAGGGGCAACGGTCGCGAAATTCGAAGTACCGCTCAGCGCCCCGCAGCTCCTCTTGAACCCGTTTGGGAATAATCGGCAGGGCGATGAGCTGCGAGTGGGTATGCTCAAGCGACGCGCCGGCTGAAAGGCCGAAGTTTTTGAAAATGAGAGTGTATTTCAACCGCCGGTCTCCGCGCAGATCAAGCGAGCGCGCCTTAAAGGCCTTGATGACCCCTTCGAGTTCGCCCTGGGTCAGATCGGCCAGCTGGCGTTGATGATCAGGCGTTTCAATAATGACCTCATGGGCGCCGACGCCATTACAGAGATCAAAGACCCCGATGCCGCGCCGATTCAGATCGCCCTCGATCTTCAGCGCCGGAAACTTGTTCGCCACGACGCGCAAATTCCAGCCCGGGCCATTGGCAGCCGAACCGGCTGGGCGCGCCGCATAGATTTCCGGCGGGGTGAGGCTTTCGTTGCCGTAGCAGAAGGGGCACTTGGCGGTGCTGAGCGTGTGCTGCTCAATGTCAAACGAACTGGCCCCTGATGGCTCATCGGTATCCACGATATTCCAGCGCCCGATGATCGGATCTCGCCTGAGCTCAGACATTCAACAGCCGTGGCTCTCCTGAGACAACCGCTTCACGGAGATACTTCGCGGACTCTTCCGGCGGGGTCGGATTGATGTAGAAGCCGCTGCCCCACTCAAACCCTGCCACCCGCGTGAGGCGTGGGATGAGCTCGATGTGCCAATGGTAATCTTCTTCGATCGTTTTCCAGTGACCAGTCTTTGCCTGACTGTGGCGAAATGGCGCGGTGTGGAGCAAATAGTTGTAGGGCGGATTGTCCAGCGCCGTTTTCAAGCGAGCCAGCACCTGCTTCATCACGGTGGCCAGATCGCTGAGTTCCTCCGGCTGCATCTTGGAAAAATCACAGCTGTGGCGTTTGGGAAGGATCCACAGTTCAAAGGGAAATCGTGAGGCAAATGGACACAGCGCGATCATGTGGGTGGATTCAAGCACCACCCGCACTTTGCCTTCACGCTCTTGCGCCAAGAGATCGCACATCAAGCAGCGTTCTTTATCCTCAAAGTATCGGCGCGTGCCGATCAGCTCTTCTTTGACGCGCAACGGCGTCACCGGCGTGGCGATGAGCTGAGAGCGGCTGTGTTGAATCCGGCCGGCCCCCGAGACGGTGCCATGGTTTTTAAACCACAAGACGTACCGAAAACGCGGATCCCGTTCCAGATCGCTCATCCGCGTGACAGAGGCCTGCAGCGCCAGGCGAATCTGCTCGGCGGAGAGATCCGCGGCGTTGGCGATATGCTGCGGCGTTTCAATGATCACTTCGTGCGCCCCCACCCCGTCCATCATGTCATACATGCCTTTGGCTCGCCGGTGGAGCTCGCCTTCGATGCGCAACACCGGCTTGATGCTGGGAATCACGCGGACCTGCCAGCCTTTGCCATCCGAGGTGCCGCCGTTAGGCCGAATCGCCAGAATTTCCTGCTGGGTTTGAGCCTCCTGCCCCTCGCAGAACGGACACTCACTCTGCGGCAGCGGATCGTCCTGGGAGGTCAGAAAGTCAATGGGTCGCTTGGCTCGCTCTGTCGCGATAATGACCCATCGCCCGATGAGGGGATCTTTGCGTAGTTCAGGCATCGGCGGAATGACGAGTGACGAGTGACGAGTGACGAATAGACTGCTGGACACCTTGTCGACGCTTCTGGGCGTTATGATTACGAGCGGTTTTCTTCGATGAGACCGAAATCGCCACAAGCTGATTGGCTTCTTCCTTTAGTCGTCTCAGTTCTTCCCCGCCACCATTTTTCGATTCCTCCAAAAGTTCGAGCCAATACATCACTTCATCGGCTTCTTCTTCAACGAGCGCCATCTTCGCAATAAAATCTGACGTTGATTGGGCGCGACATGCCGATCGATAATTCGCGCCAACAGGCGAATTGTTTCGTCCGAGCCTTCAGTTCAAATCGCTCAGAAGTCTGATTCGACGTTCGCAATTCGTCATTCGACATTAACCGAGGCGTTCTCCCGCGGCCATCTTGTGGCCCAACAAAAATTCCTTGACCTTCATCTGGCGGCCGCCGGCGAGCTGAACGACCCGAATGGCCAACGCTTCTTTTCCTGCCTTCACCACAATGGCCTGCTCGTTGACTTGGAGCACCGTGCCTGGCACAGGAGTGGCTTCTCCTGCTGATGTCGCGTCCGCTTCCAAAATTTTTAGGGACTCACCCTGCCATTCCGTGACGGCGCCGGGCCAGGGGCGCGTGGCGTGGATCAATCGCGCAATCTCCTCGGCCGGCCGGGCCCAATCAATTCGCCCTTGTGACTTTGAGAGCTTCGGCGCGTCGCTCGCCTGCGATTCATCCTGCGGCGTGAAGATCGCCTGGCCGGCTTCCATGGCATCGAGGCTGCGGATCAGCGCGTGCGCGCCCAGATGGGCGAGCCGATCGGTCAACGTATCGCAATACTCAGTTGGGCTCATCGGCACGCGCTCCTGATGCACCATCTCGCCGGCGTCCAAGCGCTCATTCAGACGAAAAATCGTCACGCCGGTTTCCTGCTCCCCTTGCAGCAGCGCCCAGGCCACCGGGGCTGCTCCGCGAAACTTGGGCAACAGCGACGGATGGACCCCCAACATGCCATGACGCGGCACGTGCAGGAGCTCGGAAGGAATGAGCTTGCCGTAGGCGGCGACGACGCCCACATCCGGAGCCAGCGCCTCATGGAGCCCCACAGGCAGAGCCCGCGGTACCTTTCTCTCCGCCTGTGGAGCGGAATCCCGAGCGAGCCCGCCAGGACGAGTCGAGGGATCAATCCGGCTTCCTAAGCGCTCCGGCTGACTGAGCGGCACCCTCAATCGTTCTGCGGCCTGCTTCACAGGAGAGGGCTCGCGTTTAAGCCCGCGACCGCGCGGACGATCCGGTTGCGTGACACACTGCACGATCACGTGCCGGCTGTGCACGAGCTGTTCGAGACTTGGAACGGCGAATGCCGACGTGCCGAAGAAGAGGACTCGCATGCATCAATGAGTGGGTATCCGAAGACGACGACGCGCAAACCATGAGAGACGGTCGATGAACAACCGGCCCTGAAGATGATCGACTTCATGCTGCACGATGATCGCCAGCAACCCCTCCGCCTGTAACGACATATCGCGGCCCTGCAGATTCTGTCCGTGAAGCGCCACGGACGCCGCACGCCGCACGCGATGCCAGACCTCCGGAACGCTCAAGCAGCCTTCGATGACGGACGCACGACCCGTGGTGGAGAGCACGGATGGATTGGCCACGACGAGCTCCCTGCCCCGCTGCTGCGTGGGGTTTGCAATGAACAGTTGGATGGAGCGTCCGACCTGCGGCGCGGCCAGCCCGATCCCATCATGCGCATACATGGTCTCGATCATGTCCCCGGCCAGGCGCTGCAACTCCTGCGTAAAATGCTCGATGCGTTCAGTGGGTTGCCGCAGGACCTTGTGCGGCACGCAACACATGGGAAGCACCATCGTGTGTTATTCTAGCGGTGATGGCGAAAAAAGCAAATGCGCACTATAATGACGTTCATGGCTTCTGTGTCGCAAACGTTGCAGCCGTATTTTGATAAAGGCATTCAAGCCTATACGCAAGGCAGCTATGCGTATGCGATTGATCTCTTTGCGTATGTGCTGAAGCAGGCTCCAGACGCGACAGAGGCCAGACGCTACCTGCGCCTGGCTGTCCAAAAACAACTGACACAGCACCCGCCTTCTCCGCTGGGTCACCTTGGTCTATGGCTGGTCACTCTGCCTGTGCGCGGCTGGGCCGGCCTGGCCCAACTCCAAGGTCAAACCCGGCAGGCTATTCAGCTCTACGAATGGCTCCTGAGTCTTATGCCTCGGTCCCGCTCGCTGCTGTTGCAGCTCGCGACCACCTTCACTCGCAGCGGGCTAGAGGAGGCCGCCTTGCAAACGTACGAAGAGCTCCTCACCCTGGACTCAAACCACCTCGGGGCGCTGCGCAAATTGGCCCGTTTGGCGATGAAGCGCGGCAACGATGCGCAGGCCCGTCAATGTTTTGAGCGCATCTTGCACCTGCATCCGGGTGACTTGGAGGCGCAGCAGAGCCTGCGCAACTTGGACGCCCTTGGCACCCTGAAAAAAGGGTTCGTTACGTAATTGGGGACAGCCACCGATTTCCGCTGTAGTGACGTTAGAAATCGGTGGCTGTCCCCGTTTTTAAAGCGGGTCGACATTGATAAGGACGGGCAGCCCGTCGAAACGACGGCCCGGGCGCAGGATAGTGCGCAGGTGTACGACCGCAGGCTCAACGTGACTGGTCTTCAGCGCGACGCACATTCGATCGGTCCGACGCAGTCGTGCGATGCGATGGGGTGCCGGGCCTAGGACGCTTATCCTCACGCTTCCTCGCTTGACTCGTAGTTGCTTGGCCAAACGCGCTGCAGCCTCCTGCACACGCTGGCGAGACGATCCCATGACTGTCAACTCAATGAGATGTGTAAACGGCGGGAGCTTGAGCCGCCGGCGCATCTCAATTTCTTCCTGGTAAAACCGCTGATAGTCATGCGTTTTCGCCGCCTGGATTGCGTAGTGCATCGGACAGAAGGTTTGAATCACCACCCGACCCGGCTGCTCGCCGCGCCCAGCCCGGCCCGCCATCTGCGTTAAGAGTGAAAACGTGCGCTCCCCTGCCCGAAAATCCGGCAAGTTCAACGCCGTATCCGCTGAGACAATGCCCACCAAGGTGACGTGCG
>CAYNXT010000073.1:0-223 GCA_964401235.1 uncultured Planctomycetales bacterium | reverse complement strand
CGGAAAATCAAACCCTTTGGCGATCATTTGCGTGCCGACGAGCACGCCGACTTGGCGGTCGCGCAACGCCTCATACAGTTGGCGATGGGCGTCGCGTTGTTTCGTGGTATCGCGGTCCATGCGCGCGATGGACGCCACCGGAAAGAGCCGGTGCAGCTCGGACTCGACTCGCTCGGTGCCGGTGCCGCGAAACCGCAGAGACCCCTTGCGGCAGGCCTCGCAG
>CAYNXT010000072.1:0-8330 GCA_964401235.1 uncultured Planctomycetales bacterium | reverse complement strand
GCGGCGGGCACAAATAGAGGAAGTGCGGTATGACGGGCAATGCGGGTGAAATCGGTGTCGTGATGCCAGAGCCGACAGTGATAGTGCAGGGCGGCGGCTGCGATCACCACATCGGTGGCGGGCAGCGAGGCGCCGAGTTGCCGCAGGCGCGCGCCCAAGGCCGCGGCCTCCAACCAGACGGGTTGGGTCAGCTCCAACCAGTGCAATCCCAGGAAGTCTTCCCGCAGGTGGTGCAACACATCAGAGCTCGGGGCGCCTTGCAAGACCTCCACGGCAATCAAGCCGAGGGTCGCCACCGTCCCGCGAGTCAGAGCTGCCTGCAGCTGATGCTTCAGAGAGGCCGCCCCCTGGGGGCGATAGTAGTCAATCCACACCGAGCTATCGACCAGCATCAGCGAGGAGTCGGCAGTGCGCATCAGTCGCGGTGGCGCAAGCGCCGCAACATCGGGCGCGTCAGCGTTAGCGCAAAGGCCCCGGCATGGCGCACGGCTTGGGCGCGACGGGACTCCTGGATTAGGGTCTGCAGCGCGCGTTCGATGGTCTCGCGCTTCGTGCGCGCCCGGATCACTTTGGTGGCGGTCTCCAGCAGGGCAGGATCCACACTCACGGACAAGCGCATCGTTAATGCACCTCCTCTATGCACCACTACCATACACCACAAGAGAGCGCCTTGTCAAGCATTGGCCCTCAACGCCGACGACCATGTGGATGCGATTGATCTGCAGCAGTTGGTGAACCTCTTCCTGGGGCTCTAAGATGCGCCGCGCCTCGCGAGTACTTGTTGTGCTAGTGGGGGTCGTGTTGCTGCCATGGTGTGCCGCAGAAGCTGCGGATAACACCTGGGAGCAACTGCATCCGACGCCTGCTCCGCAGTGGGCGGTAATTATGAACGGTAACACCCAGGACTGTCGGCGTCAGGTTATCCAAGAAAATCCCACCGGCCGAACATTCACTACGGCGCACATCAATAACAGCGGGAAAATTTTCTACGCCGGCGGGAGCCATTTTAGTTACCAAGGCAACGATGTCGCGATTTACGACATCGCGCAGAATATCTGGCGGCTCGATCCTCGCCTTCCGCTTTGCCCGAATGTACTCTGTGATACGTGTTGGGATAACGGAAAAGCAAGTAATCCCGAGTGCAATATCGATAATGATCCGGTCAACGCAACAAGTTGCGATAGTCTTAGCAGCTGGGATATCAATTGCTTAAAAGGAAGCTGTGGGTATCTTCTGGCCGGTGGAGCCAATAAACCTTTGTATCAATGCGTCGGCGGAACCAACGCCGGATTTTCTTGCAATGACAATTCACAATGTCCGGGTGGGACATGCGAGGGTAAACCTCGAGTTGGGGTCGTTAATAACTATGCCCAACCGGTATGGGGTCACAACTACGGCTCCGTAACCTACGATTCTTCGCGAGACCGAATGGTTGCAATGGTCGCCTCGGGAACGACCGACTGGGCATTTTCTACAAGGAGTGACGATGCCGGAAGCCGTATCGCTGGACAGCAGCGGTGGATTGGGGAAGCTGATCCCGCCGCAGGTTTTAATAATGAAGGGTATTTACTCTTGCACGATCCGTTTACGGATCACTTAATCTATTTTCGATTTGGATCGCCCATGCGAGGAGTTTACCTCGCTAATCAAGACACGTCCGGGTATATCACGTGGATCTCCAAGCAAACGAACACCCAAGTTGCTCCCATCAACATAGGTGGAAGTGCTATAGGTACCGTTGATCTCAATGCTCGCAAATTTTTGATACGAATTAAAGGGACTAGTGGTCCTGGCGAATTGTACGCGTACGACCCACAACTTGTAGGAAGTCAATCGGCTTGGACAGAAATTACATCGCGTCCACCCGAACTACTGACGCCGCCATGTAGACTTGGAAACCGCCCATGCATAATTCCCGCTGCATTCACATACGATTCTACCCGAAAACTGAATGTTTTTCTTACCAAGGAACAAGGAACAAATGTACCGGTTGTATGGACCTACGATCTGGCCAAGGATCCACAGGGGAATAATCCTGCTGCTTGGCAGAAGATCCAAACATTTGCGAAAGGCCTCGTAAATATCTCGGATCAAGATTGGAATGGGCTCAATTATGATCCTGTTTCCGACACGTATTACGTAGTGGACACGGTTGGAGCGAACGATTGTCAGGGGTGCGGCGGGGTCGGTGGCGTGAAGCTCTACAAAATCGTTCTCAATCTCGGGAATAGCCAAACCGGCGACCTCAACGCCGATGGCAGCGTCGATGCGGTCGATCTCCAGCTCCTGGTCAACGTCCTCCTCGGCCTGGCCACCAATCCGCTCGCCGATCTGAATCACTCCGGCAGCGCGGATGCGGTGGATCTGCAACAGCTCGTGAATCTGTTGTTGGGGCTCTGAGAGGATTAGGTGAAATGGTACGAGGCGAGCAGATCGACAAACGGCAGCGACTCGAGTTGGCGCGCCAGTTTCACATCCGCCGTGATGAAAGGGATATTGAGTTCCTGGGCGAGCGCGACGAAACAGGCGTCGTAGAATGTGATGGTAAATGTCTGCGCGAGTTCAAGGGCGCTCAGGGCACTGGAGAGCGTCACCGGATGGAGCGACAACTCCAACGCGAACAAGTCGGCCAACCGCCCCAACGCTTCCTGGCGAGACAGGCGTCCGCGGAATTGCAGCAGCACATTACCGACCTCGTACAGGGCCAACAGCGGCACGTGCAAACGGCACTGGGTCTGGGTATGGCGCAGCAGAAGCGTCTTGGCCCGCGCAAAGTCGGGTTCGTGCGGGACCGCATACCACTTCACGATGACCGAGGTGTCAACGACGAGGGCCGTCATCACGCGCCATACCGACTATCCCGCAGTTGCCTGATGACTGATGAGGCGCTCTGGCCGGTGGGCCAGCGCAGATGGGTGCGAAGGATGCGGGTGGCTGCTTGGCGAACGCTGGGCTGGAGCCGTCCGGGATGCGACGACGCCGCGCCGGTACTCACATATCGCCGGATGGCTTCTCGCATCAGCTCACTCCGGCTACGATGTTCGACAGTGGCCACTCGATCGAGATCACGCAAAAACGCTTCTGGAAGCGAAATCATCACTTTACTCATCTGCTCATCCTCCCGTAGCATGACGATACCACAGAGTATAGCTTCTGTCAATACTTTAGAAATATATCGCGCCGATCTGAATAGTTCCGGCAGCGCCGATGCGTAAGATGCGCGGCATCTGGTGCGCCTTCTCCTTCCTCCTCCTAGGGAGTTTTGGGCTACCGATTCTCGTCGACGCTGCTACCAATACCTGGGAACAACCCCCTCTTACAGTGACGAGGCGCTGGGTGCCTGCCAGCTTCACAGACTGCACCACGAGCCAGCTCAGCACTAACCCGCAAGGGCGGAATTTTTCTGGGTCGGTCTATGGCAACGGCAAGGTTTACTATTGGGGTGGTGCACACAATACCTATCCTGGAAACGACATGGATGTGTACGAGATTAGCAACAATCGATGGAGCAATGACTACCTCGGGGCAGATGGCACGGGAACGACTCCGATCGTGAGCCAATGCTGGGCGCCCTGCTCACCGATGAGTGGTGGAATCCCGACGGGGCGGTCGGGCAATCCGCAGTGCGACAACTGGCCGGTGAATGCCCCATGCAGTATCGAGCCCTATAATTTAAGTTGTCTGACCGGTAGCCCGGCTCTTATCTCCGGGAAAACGAGTAAGCCGGTCTTCCGATGCATGGGAGGCGTGAGGGACCAACAAACGTGCAGTAGTGACGCCGACTGTTCCGGCGGTCAGTGCCTGGTGACATTGCCGACCCCCGGGACCCCTTGCCCGAATTGCCGTCCCTACACCGATCACACCTACCAGAAAGGCGCCTTCAACTTCAGGCGTGGCAAACCGTTATGGGCGATCGATTCAGGCACTTGGGAGTGGGATCCTGCGACGAGGAGTTGGGCATGGCTGGCCCCTCCGCCATCTCAGAGCGCGGACAATGCCAATCGCCTCGTGATGTGGGCAGGCGGCTCGCACCAGCGGATCTTCCAGTTTCAAGCAGGAGGGAACAACAAAGGCGTCTATATCTTCGATGATGCAACCAATACCTGGATAGCGTACGACGCGTATTTGCCCACGGGAAATAGCTGGGTCGAACCATTTGGCTTTTGGGATGAGCACGCGAACAAGTTCGTCATTACCCTCATCACGAATCATATTGCGCAATGGTTTGTCTATGATCCGGCTCTCCGAGGCGTCTCGGCCTGGAAGGAGATTACCCCCACTGCACCGCGCGATATCATCCCACAGTGTGCGGGAGGGACAGGGACGCCATGTTTCTCAGGCGGCATCACCTACGACGAAGCGCATCGACGCACGATGGTGCTCACGCAAGAAACCGGCGGAGTCCTCAAACTGTGGGTCTATGATGCCGTAGCCGATGTATGGCAGCGGGTCGATGCCATCGGCGCCTCTGCCGGACGCCGTGCCAGTGGCTATCCGAACACGCTGCACTATGACGTGGGCACCGATGCCCTCTATCTCATCGATAACGGCAGCTTCTGGATGAATAATATCGGTGGGACCGTGCGAACATGGAAAATCACGGTCAACCTCGGCACTCAGACCTCGGGCGATCTCAACGCCGATGGCAGCGTGGATGCGGTCGACCTCCAACTTATGGTGAATATCCTCTTGGGTTTGGGAGCCAATCCGCTCGCCGATCTAAATGGCTCCGGCAGCGCGGATGCCCTCGACTTGCAATTACTCGTCAATCAACTCTTGGGGGTCTAGCGTATGAAGCAAATGCATAGAGCGAGCACGTGGCGGTTCCGTGTGATGTCGGGGATAATTGCCAGCTTCCTGATAGGTCACATCGCGGATGCTGCCATCCTGCCGGAACGCGCGCAGCGCCAGGCCTCTAACAAGCATCGCCACCGGCCTGGCCAACTCCTCGTTTCCTACAAACCGACGGTTATCCCGGATCGCTCACCGAGCTTGGACCCGCTGCATCGCTCAGCAGGCGTGCGCACCGTCCGATCACTCCTGCCGTTGCCCAATGGTCTGACCCCGGTCGAGCGGTTCCAGGTGTGGGATCACACGCGTCGAAGTGGTCGTGGTCGATTTGCCACACGCGTGGCCAGGGCTCGCCAGGCCCCGGTGATGCCTGATCTCTCGCGGACGTATCTTGTGGAGCTTGATCCTTCGGCGGATCTCTCCGAGGCTTTACGGCAATTTGCAGCCGATCCCCATGTGGAGTTCGCGCAGCCTAATTACTTCTATCGTATCGCCGCATTTCCCGTCGATCCTCCCAACGATACGTATGCCGACGCCAACCAGGATGGTGCCTGGTCCACGCGTGCCTTCGGGCAGCCATATGAGGATCTCTGGGGACTTCGTCGCATCCGGGCGGATCGCGCGTGGACGCTCACACAGGGTGCGGGAATCACCGTCGCCGTGATCGATTCCGGGGTCGATACGGCGCATGAGGATTTATCCGGCAATGCGGTGGCGGGGTTTGACTTTGTGAACGTTGGGCGACAGAACTTAATCGATGCCGGCTATGATGTGGATCCCGGAGAAGATTACGACCTGCGCGATGCCACCCCCGCAGATCATCACGGTCACGGGACGCATGTGGCCGGAACCATTGCGGCACGAGGCCACAATGCCAAGGGGATCATTGGAGTCTCCCCACAGGCCAAAATTATGCCGCTGCGCACCGGCTTTAACATTTTCTTTCCGCCGGATCCAGCCGATCCGGTCTGCCCTCAGGGGTGCTGGACCAATGTCTCTTTGACCAGTGACATTGTCGATGCCATTCTGCATGCCATCGATCAGGGTGCGGATGTGATCAACATGAGTTTGGGCGGTCCTGGCAATGATCCTCTGCTGAGCAATGCGCTGACATTAGCCCATGCGAATGGACTCGTGTTGGTGGCCTCGGCCGGCAACGAAGATGCGGACATGACCGACATCTTTCCGGCCGCTCATCCGGATGTCATTGCCGTGGCCGCCTCCGATGAGCTCGATGAGCGCGCCTTCTTCTCGAACTTCGGACCCTTGCTGGATGTGACTGCGCCAGGTGGTGGTTCGATGAGCAGCGTCGCGAATATTCTCTCGCTGCGATCAGGCCAGATCACGGCTGGGGGGATCACCCAGTCCTCCCTGCAGGTCGGCACGCGCTATCTGCGGCTTGAGGGCACCTCGATGGCCGCGCCGCATGTGGCGGGAGCGGCCGCACTGCTCTTATCCTTTCGTCCCTCGCTGACGACGGCTCAGGTGCAGCAGCTCCTTCAGACTACCGCCGATGATTTGGACGCCCCCGGTGTTGATCCCCAAACTGGGCACGGGCGCATCAACGTGGATCGAGCCGTCCGGTCGTTGATCATTCGGGGCGATCTGGATGGGAGCAGCGAGGTCGACGCAGTCGATCTGCAGCTCATGGTCAACGTGCTGTTGCTTCTTGAGCAGCGTTCTAGTATCGTGGCCCTGGCCGATCTTGATCAAGATCTCCAGGTGGCGGCCACCGATCTGCAGCTGCTGGTCAATATCCTTCTAGGGCTCTAGTGTCAAATGACGTGGAGACCGAGCCGGCGGAAATCGTCGTCAAACGCAAGACAGGCCATCCGTTCCAGCAATACCGTCACGACAACGCAAGAAACCGTATCGCAGTAGGACAGACGCAGCCGGCTTCGACGGAACAAGAGGAGAGCTTCCTCTCGAATGGAATCGTCCACCGGAACCAAGGTGATGTGTGGCTTGACCTGGTCCAAAAAGGCTGCAGCGGTCTTCGCTCCGAGGCGATAGCGCAACAGGGTCAGGGTTTCTCCGAGGACCTCCCAGGTGGTATGGAGGGCGACCTGCTGTCTCAGGCACGCGTTCAGGCGATCCTGGGCGGCTGGATGGTGCACATCCTTGGGATCAAGCACAGCGAAGAAAAACGAGGTGTCGCAAAAAGCCCGAGTCGTCGGGATGACGATCATGAACGTGTGGCACGATGGCTCGGATCCTCATAGAGGTAACGGTCATGCTCTTCACTCATGCGCGTGGGGCGGATGCGACGGGACATGCGAGGCTTGAGTTGATGACTCAGGCGCAAGAGCGCTTTCGCGGCCGCTCCGCCAGTTCGCACAGTGGGGGGAGCCACGAGATGGGCAACGACTGTTCCATGCACGGCGATGGCAACGCGTTGGTCAGGATGGCGTTGAACCGTCTCCAACAGTTGGCGCAAATGCCGCCGCACTTCCGTGACTCCAATGGCCCGGTTCATCCTCGCCTCCCGGTGTGTAAGATTTCTGTACGATCTGTACAAAATGTACCAAATAAGGATCATCTTGTCAAGGCGGGCGACACCCACTAGGCTACCCCCATGACTAGCATCGGCCGATGGGTAGGCTTGTGCGCGGCATTCCTGGTGATGTGTGGTATGGGAGCCACGCCTCCGAGTTTACGTGTCGAGTCTCAGGAGGTAGCACATGGAGTCCAAGAAGTTCGTGTCCCACTCACCCTGAAGGCCTCTGGGGTCGCCGCCCTGCAAGCCGAACTGCAATACGATGCAGGGCAACTTCAGTTTCGTGGGGCGGTGGAGAGCGAGAACGTCACGCGCGCCGAGAAACAACTAACCGCGAACGGCGAGCACGCTGGTGTGATTCGGCTGCTGCTCTTTGGTTTTAATCAGAACACGCTGCCCGAAGGTTCGATTGCGTCAGTGGTATTTGCGCGAAGAGAGAGCAAGACCGGTACGGCACCCATTGCGATCAAGGCCGTGAGCGCTACTGACGCCAAGGGGCAGGCGATTGTACTTCAGGTGGTCGACGGCACCATCACCCTGCACTAGTCCGAGTGACCTAGTCCGAGTGATCGTTGACCTCGTCGAGAAAACGCGGTATACTTTATAAGCGATGAGAGAACAAGTCGAACAGGTCATTCAACGCATTCGGCCGGCCGTCCAGATGGACGGAGGCGATCTTGAGCTTGTCGGGATCGAAGAGGGTGTGGTCAAGGTGCGCCTCAGTGGTGCCTGTCACGGCTGCCCCTCCTCGATGATGACGCTCAAGATGGGCATCGAGCGCGCCATCCGCGCGCAAGTCCCAGACATTGTGAGCGTCGAGGCGGTAACGGATTAGCGTATAGCGCGTAGCGGATAGCGTATAGAAAGAACAAAAAACTACCGTGAATATCTCACGGTAGTTTTGCTTTTCCTATACGCTAAACGCTGTACGCTATACGCTAGGCGTCTTATTTTCCCACGAGGCGCTCTAACTCTTCGACATGCTCCTGGCTGTCTTGGAGCACATGCTCGATCGCCTCATAAAGGATCACCTCATCGTGAG
>CAYNXT010000071.1:0-8573 GCA_964401235.1 uncultured Planctomycetales bacterium | reverse complement strand
CAACGTCGTGGACATCTGCCCGGTGGGGGCGCTGACCGACCGCGATTTCCGATTTAAATGCCGCGTCTGGTATTTGGAGTCGGCCAACTCCGTCTGTCCGGGCTGCTCGCGCGGCTGCAACATTCAGATTCACACGAATCGTGAGCGCCAGCACCGTCCGCATATTGCACAGGGTGCTCGCGTGATGCGCCTGAAACCCCGTTACAATCCCGAGGTCAACCAGTGGTGGATGTGCGATGAGGGCCGCTATGGCTACAAACCCATCGATGAGAATCGCTTAACCGCCGTGCAGCTCAAAGAGCAGGGTGCGCTGCATGACTCGACGTGGGAAGCGGCTCTGGATCGTTTGGGCCAGATCTTCACCAAGCTGCAGGATGCGAAGCAGACCGGGCAGATCGGGGTGATCCTTTCAAGCCACCTCACTAACGAGGATCTCTACATTGCGAAGCAGCTCTTCGGCCGATTGGGTGTAACGCAGCTGGCGTTTCAGCGACCCCCAAGTGGCAAGGCTGATGAGATGCTGCTACAGGCCGATAAGTCTCCGAATGCGAAGGGGGCCCAAACGCTTGGTCTGGCTGAAGGAGCAGAGCGTTTGCTGGAGCAGGCAGCTCAGAAGCGGCTCAAAGTGCTGGTGGTCTTTACTCAGGATCTGGTTAGCCTCTTTGGCAAGTCTCGCGTGGAGCAAGCCGTGCAAGCGCTGGAATCGTTTGTCTTTATCGGCACCAATAAGAACCCGACGGCTGAGCTGGCACACGTGGTGCTGCCCAGCGCGGTCTATGCTGAGAAAGATGGGACGTTCACCAATTTTGAAGGGCGCGTGCAGCGCATCCGCCAAGCCGTCACGCCACTGGCAGATGCGCGGCCCGAATGGCAGATTCTTAGCGCACTGGGGACCCGCTGTGGTGTGGACGGACAACCCACGGATCCTCAGTCGATCTTTGGTCAATTGGCGAAGACCGAACCAGCCTTTGATGGCTTGTCGTACCAATCCATTGGCGAGCAGGGAGTATTGTTGAAGAGGTAGTAGTCATGGCGGCCACGACACGACATAGACGGAGTAGTAGAGGATAGTGTTACAGACATGCTGATTGATTTTGCGATTAAATGCGGCGTGAGCTTGCTCGTCCTGCTGGGTGTGTTGAACCTGGCCGGCGCGCAGACATGGCTTGAGCGCAAGCAAAGCGCGCTCATGCAGGATCGCATCGGTGCCAACCGCGCCTACTTCACCGTCCCCTGGTGGCTAGGCGGCGCCCCAGTGAACTGGCTGCTCAGAAAGCTGGGTGGACTGGGCTTGCTGCACGCGCTGGCCGATGTGATCAAACTGCTCACCAAAGAAGACCTGATTCCAGCGAAGGCCGATCGGTTGCTGCACACGCTCGCCCCATGGCTGTCGGTGTTCTTCGCGCTCATCGCGTTTGCGTCGATTCCGATTGGCCCGACGGTGGAGCTCTGGGGCCGCTCGATTCCGTTGCAGGTGGCCAATGTGAACGCCGGGCTGTTGGTCGCGCTTGCCCTGGCATCGCTTGGCGTCTACGGGGTGATTCTGGCGGGCATGGCTTCCGGCAACAACCTCTCGACGATTGGCGGCCTGCGCGCGGCCTCCCAAATGCTGGCCTACGAGATTGCCTTGGGAGTCTCGCTGATCGGCGTAATTATCTGCTATGAGACGCTGGATTTAGGGCTCATCATTCAGCGCCAGGGTGAGCTGCTCTGGGGCTGGTTGCCGAAGTGGGGAATTTTCCTTCAGCCGCTTGGCTGTATCATCTTTATGACCGCGGCCCTAGCAGAGACCAAACGGATCCCATTCGATTTGCCTGAAGGTGAACCGGAAATCATCGGTTACTTCACCGAATATAGCGGCATGAAGTTCGGCCTGTTCTTCCTGACCGACTTTGTGGAAATCGTCCTGGTATCTGCGCTGACGAGTGTGCTGTTTTTCGGGGGGTGGCAGGTGCCATATCTGACGCCTGATGGGTTTCAGTTTCCGTGGGATGCGTTCGTCGCGGTCCCGCACCTGGCCTATGTGGGGTTGGGACTGTTGTCCTTTACCCTGAAAGTCAGCTTCTTTATCTTTTTCTTCATGCAAATCCGCTGGACGTTGCCCCGGTTCAGGTACGATCAACTCATGCACCTTGGGTGGAAGATTTTGTTTCCCTTAGCGCTGCTCAACATTGCCGTGACCGGCGTGATCGCGGTGGTGAGTAAATGAGCAGCTTGAGTGAGCAATTGCTGCATCGAATTCGAGATGCCCATAAGCGCCGAACACTGACCTGGTGGGAGCGCATCTATCTCCCGGCAATTGCCCGGGGACTTTGGGTGACCTCGCGCCACTTCTGGGGCAACCTATTTCTGCACGTAGCACACCGGCTTGGCCAGTTCAAGGAGAAGCCGGCATCGGTGACTATCCAGTATCCTGAGCAGCGACGCCACACCGCCCCCCGGTTGCGGACCCGTCATCGGCTTACCAAACGAGAAGATGGCACGCCTCGGTGCGTGGCCTGCATGATGTGTGAAACCATTTGTCCTGCGCGCTGCATCTATATCACGCCGGGGGAGCATCCTGATCCTAATATTGAGAAGTTCGCCAAGAGCTTCGATATCGATCTGGGCAAGTGCGTCTACTGCGGCTACTGTGTGGAGGCCTGTCCGGAAGATGCCATCCGGATGGACACGCAGCGCCACGACATCGCCGCCTATTCTCGAGACGGGATGTGGCTCAACATGAAAGAGCTGCTCAATCCAGGATCTCGCAAGGTCACCGACCCGCCCCAAAAATTCCTCCAGTTAGAACTCGAAGAGTTTCGAAAACTTCCACCAACTCCTCCGCCGCCTCCACCTGGCAGCAACCAGGCCCCCACGATCTAGCGGTGGTGGGATGAAAGTTTCTGATCTATTCGTCAAATGTCTCGAGAATGAGGGGGTTCGTTACGTCTTCGGGGTCCCCGGAGAAGAAACGGAAGCGCTGCTCTTTTCCCTCCAAGGCTCCTCCATCACCTTTATCCCCACCCGTCATGAGCAGGGAGCCGCGTTCATGGCGGATGTGTGGGGCCGCCTGACCGGAAAGGCCGGGGTGTGTCTTTCAACACTCGGACCCGGTGCGACGAACCTGATGACCGGCGTGGCCGATGCGTATCTTGATAAGAGCCCGGTGGTGGCCATCACCGGCCAAGCCGGCCTGGGTCGAGTCCATACCGAGAGCCACCAGCGGCTCGATATCGTGAACATGTTCCGCCCCATCACGAAATGGAACACGGCGATCTCAAGT
Source organism: uncultured Planctomycetales bacterium (assembly GCA_964401235.1). Taxonomy (GTDB): domain Bacteria; phylum Omnitrophota; class Gorgyraeia; order Aquiviventales; family Aquiviventaceae; genus CAYNXT01. Next base: position 5,308 of record CAYNXT010000071.1, on the reverse strand, counting down.
CCTGCCCAGGTTGCGGAAGTGGTGCGCAAGGCCTTCAAGATCGCCGAGACCGAAAAACCAGGTGCGACGCACATCGAACTCTCCGAGGATGTTGCGGAGCTTGAATCTGATCGCGTTCCTCTTCGATCGATTCGTGTCAGGCGCGCCGACCCGGATCGTCAAGCCATTGCTCAGGCGGCTGCACTCTTGAGTCAGGCGAAGAAACCGTTGATCGTCGCGGGGAATGGAGCCATTCGCAAACTGGCCTCAGGAGAACTGCGAAAGTTGGTGCATCGCTATCATGTGCCAGTCGTGAATACCTTTATGGGCCAGGGCGCGGTGTCGGATGAAAGCCCGGAATCGCTCTTTACGATTGGGTTTGGCTTTCGGGATCTGGTCATGGAGGCGGTCGATCAGGCCGATGTGATTCTCACCGTCGGATACGATTTGACCGAGTATGCGCCCCATGCGTGGAATCCGAAACTTGAGAAAACGATCATCCACATCGATTTCACGCCTGCCGATGTGTATACGCATTATCAACCGGCTGTCGAGGTCGTGGCGGATATTTCAGCCAGTTTGCGAGAGCTGAATGCACGATTAGCACAGGAGGCCGTTCCATTTGATTCCTCGTGGTACGCTCCGATTCGCGCACGTATTGAGGCCGACATCCGGAGCTACGACCTGAAAGAAGGCCAGCTCTTTACCGTTCCGGGCGTCATCAATATCCTTCGCACCGTCATGGGGCAGGACGATTTGTTGATCAGCGATGTCGGCATGCATAAAATTTGGATCGCCAGAAACTTCCCGGTCAATTGTCCCAATGGGTGCTTAATATCGAATGGGTTAGCCAGCATGGGCATTGCGCTGCCAGGAGCGGTTGCAGCCGCTCTCCACGATCCCTCCCGCCGCATCGTAGCCGCCATGGGAGATGGGGGATTCTTGATGAACTCGCAAGAGCTCGAAACGGCTAAGCGGCTGGGTCTGGCGTTTACCACGATCATCTTTAATGACAACGACTACGGGCTCATTAGCTGGAAGCAACAGATGGCTCGCGGCCAATCCACGGGCACGCGACTGACCAATCCGGACTTCAAACGCTATGCCGAGAGCTTCGGCATTACCGGGTATCAGCCCACGACGCTTGCCCAGTTGAAGCACCAGCTCCAACAGGCGGTCAGCTCGCATGAGCTCTCGGTTGTCGCAATTCCTATCGATACGAGTGTCAATGAACGATTGGCGCACCCGCATGCCTCTTGAATCCATTAATCCGACGACTGGCAGGGTCTTGCACAGCTATTCGGAATTTTCACAAAGGGAGCTCGTGAGTCGTCTTGAGCGAGCGCACCAAGCCTTTCAAGACTGGAGGCGTGTTTCCATGCAGGTGCGCTCGGAACGCATGCGGCAAGCTGCCACCGTCTTGCGCGCACAGCGGGATGCCTATGCCGTGCTGATGGCTCAAGAGATGGGCAAGCCCGTGACACAGGGTCGAGGAGAAATTGAGAAATGCGCGTGGCTCTGCGACTACTATGCCGAAGCGGCCCCTGCGTTTCTAGCACCGGAAGCGGTTTCAACCGATGCTACGAAGAGCTTCGTCACCTTTGAGCCTCTGGGGGTCATTCTGGCGGTCATGCCGTGGAACTTTCCGTTTTGGCAGGTGTTTCGGGCCGCGGTGCCGGCGTTGATGGCGGGAAATACCATGGCGCTCAAACATGCCTCCAATGTCTGCGGGTGCGCCCTAGCGGTGGAAGAGGTATTCCAACAAGCCGCGTTTCCCGTAGGGGTATTTTCAACGCTGCTGGTCGGTGTGAAGATGGTGGACCAAGTCATTGAGCATCCGGCAGTTCGCGCCGCCACCCTCACCGGCAGCACCGGGGCCGGTCAGGCGGTGGCTGCCAAAGCCGGAGCGCTCTTGAAGAAAACGGTCTTAGAGCTTGGCGGCAGCGATCCCTATCTCATCCTGAAGGATGCGGATCTTCAGGCCGCAGCGGAAAGTTGCGCGGCCTCGCGGTTGATTAATGGCGGACAAAGCTGTATCGCCGCCAAGCGTTTTATCGTCGAGGAGCCGGTGCGAGAACAGTTTGAACAGCTCTTCGTCACGCATATGCAAAAACGGCGCATGGGCGATCCCTTGCGCGAAGAGACCGAGGTCGGGCCACTGGCGCGGCATGATTTGCGCGACGCGCTCCATCGCCAAGTTCAAGACAGCATCGCCAAAGGCGCTCGGCTGCTGCTGGGAGGCACCATTCCCGAGGGCGCGGGAGCGTATTATCCTGCTACGGTCTTAAGCCACGTGCAAAAAGGCATGCCGGCCTATGATGAAGAAACCTTTGGTCCTGTGGTGGCGGTGATCAGCGTTCCGGATGAAGCGGAAGCTATCCGCGTCGCCAATGATTCCTCTTTCGGACTGGGGGCGGCGGTCTTTACCAAGAACCTTCGGCGCGGAGAAGAGATTGCCGCGCATGAGCTTGAAGCCGGGGCCTGTTTTGTGAATGGCTTTGTGCGCTCCGATCCTCGCCTGCCATTTGGCGGCATCAAACAATCCGGCTACGGGCGAGAGCTCTCAAGTTTTGGCATTCGAGAGTTCGTCAATATTAAGTCGGTGTATATCACGTGAACCGTCTGATTCTCTACGACCTCGATGGCACGCTGGTCGATACGAAGGAGGATATTGCTCAGGCGGCGAATCACATGCTCACCCAAATGGGCCAAGCCCCCCTGCCAGGGCCGGTGATCTGGCGTTTCGTTGGCCTGGGCTTACGGCAATTGGTCGAGGGCTGCCTGCAGACGGACGATTCGCACCACATCGAGCAGGGCATGAAGCTCTATCGCGCCCACTATACGCAGCACTTGCTCGACCATACACAGCTTTTTCCGCGCGCCATCGAAGTGCTTGAGCATTTTAAAGCGCGCAAGCAGGCGGTGATCACCAACAAGCCCAACCCATACGCGCGAGACATTTTAACCGGGCTTCGCGTCGCGGATTACTTTTCCGAGATCGTGGGTGGCAATTCGGAGTATCCCAAGAAGCCTGATCCGGGGGCCGCGCTGGCGATCATGCATCAAGAGGGCGTGCCACATGAGCAGACGCTGCTGATTGGGGACAGCCCCATCGATGTGGAAATGGGGCGCTCGGCGGGCATCTTTACCGTCGGGGTGAGCCACGGTTTTTCAACCCAAGAAGAATTGGCGGCCGCAGCGCCTGATCTTATCGTGAAGGATTTTGCAGAACTGCTGGTGCGCGCTCAGACACTCAACTGGTAACCAGGAGGTACTGATGCGCTACTGGCTTGCGATGCTCATTGGACTCTTCGGAGCGGTCAACGCTCACGCGGCATTGCGCACGGAAACTGTGGAGTATCATGATGGCGACACGGTGCTGGAAGGCTACCTGGCCTATGACGACGCACTCCAGGGCAAGCGGCCCGGCATTCTCGTCGTGCATGAATGGAAGGGGCTCGGTTCCTATGCCAAGCGGCGCGCCGATCAATTGGCACAGCTAGGGTATGTGGCGTTTGCAGTCGACATGTACGGCAAAGGCGTGCGCGCCGCGGATCACACCGAAGCGGGCAAGCTTTCAGGTATCTACCGCAATGATCGGCAGCTCATGCGCCGCCGTATTCAAGCGGGGCTGGAGTGGCTAAAAGCCGAGGAGCATGTGGATACCACTCGACTCGGCGCCATTGGCTACTGCTTCGGCGGCACAACGGTGCTGGAGTTGGCCCGCAGCGGGGCGAGTGTGCTCGGGGTGGTCAGTTTTCATGGGGGACTCGGAACGTCGAGTCCGGCGGCTCCTGAGCAAGTGCATGCCAAGGTGTTAGTGCTTCACGGTGCTGATGATTCATTTGTCAGTCAAGAGGAAGTCGCAGCATTCGAGCAGGAGATGCAGGCTGCCGGGGCGGACTACCGGGGAATCCAGTATGAAGGCGCGGTGCATAGTTTTACTGTGCCTGAAGCCGGCAATGACCCCTCGCAAGGCATGGCCTACAATCCCGAGGCCGACCAAAAGTCTTGGGAGGAGATGAAAGCGTTTTTTAAGACGCTCTTTCAAGAGTCCGACCTCCAGAATGCCAAAAGCGGTGCCAGCTACCGCGGTGCCTGGCACCTATCTTTCTCCTGGCTTACACCAGGATACTCGTGTTGCGCTAGAAACTTGAACTCAGGCTAACTATACTTGATCGCGTCAGTAGAATCGCTTCGATCTTGGCAATCGCGATATTCTTGTACTCTTCGAGATTGTGGGAGGTTACGAGAATAGGCGCGATTATTCTGGTCTTGCTCTTCTCAGCATTTCCATTAGTGCTGATATGGTATGGGGACTGGTTTGCTGAGTACTTTGGCACTTTTCATTTCGTAACGACAGCGACCGTTACACCAGGATGGATCTTTAAGTGCGTCGGCTGGATCTTCTTAATAGGCTTGTTCGTTCTAATAGCCATCATCAGATGACATCATGGAGTCGACGAGAGCGCCGAAAGCAGGAGTTGCACTTGTTAAACCAAGACGGAATGGTTGCGTGCAACCCCCGCGACCGAGAAGCAGCCCACCGTGCCGCGGTCGCGGGCATCGCGACAGCGAACCTACAAGGTGTAACCTGCAAGAAGTGCGTAGTCGCAAGTAGGAAAACGGGCCAATAGAGACGGTTGGGAAACGGGGAGGCGTTACTGAAACCCTGGCTGAGCAGCGCACCGGAGAAAATCGGTGGCTGTCCCCGATTTATTGGATGGCCCAGGTGATGCGCTGGAGGAAGGGTTCCTGGAATATTCCGACGGCAAGAATGCCGATGACCAAGAGCAGGAGCGTAATACGAGTCATTGGGGCAAGCTCGATGGGTGCCATCGTGCGGGGCGGGTCTAAGTACATGCGCTTGACGACCATCAAGTAGTAGTAGAGCGAAATCGCGACATTCGCCGCGCCAATGGCTACCAGCCAAAGGCGCTGACTTTCGACGGTGCGCAGCAGCACCAATAGCTTCCCAACAAATCCTGCCAGCGGCGGCATCCCGGCTAGCGATAGGAGGCCGATGAACATCGCAGCTGCCAAGAAGGGCGAGCGCTTCGAGAGCCCCTTGTACTGTTCCAGCTCATCCCCACCCAGCGCATCTGACGCGCTGACGACCACCAAAAACACGGTAAGATTGCTGAAGAGATAGGCGAGCAGGTAGTAGCTGACAGCCTGCACGCCAGCGACCGACGCCGTCGAGAGCCCCATCAACAGGTACCCCGCGTGCCCGATGGATGAGTATCCCAACAGCCGCTTCAGGTTGGTTTGGGGAATCGCGGCCAGATTGCCGTAGAGCATCGTGGCCGCCGCCAGCACCGCCAGCAGT
>CAYNXT010000070.1:0-8592 GCA_964401235.1 uncultured Planctomycetales bacterium | reverse complement strand
TATCTCAATAGGACCGTCGGGTGTTAGGATGACATCGGACGGGTCAAAACGCTGGATATCAACGTAGTCCGCTAGCATCAGGTCTTGCAACAACTTACCGATTACCCCATTTTCTCTACAGCTTCCGAGATAGTGCGCGCCCGCATCGAAGTAAAAGCCCTTCCTTTGAAACGAGCTGCAGTAGCCTCCCGCCATATAGTGTTTTTCCAGCACCAGGACTTTCAATCCACCTCTTGCTAGATAGTTAGCACAGGTTAGTCCTGCAATGCCCGCCCCGGCCACGATGACGTCATACTCTTTGTCCAGCCTATGTATGGCTGAGCGATTCGGTGTGGTCATCTGTGACCCGCGTTCAACGCTGCCAGAACCACAGCAGCATTGTTTCCACCGAAAGCGAATGAATTATTCAGTGCGATACCAACTCTGTGCTCTCTACTCACATTTGGAACGCAGTCAATATCACACTCGGGGTCCTGAACCTCATAGTTGATCGTGGGAGGAACTCGACCGTGCTCAATCGAAAGAGCGCACGCAATTGCCTCAAGCGCGCTCGCTGCGCCCATTGTGTGACCAATCATTGACTTGATGGAACTGATGGGAATTGAGCGGGCTCGCTCGCCAAACACTGCCTTGATTGCCGCACACTCCGTTCGGTCATTCGTCGGCGTTCCCGTACCGTGCGCGCTGATATAGTCAACCTGGTCTTGTGTGATCCCACTGTTGTCGATCGCTGAGCGCATCGCATGCACCAGTCCATCGACCGCAGGAATAGTCATATGATTCGCGTCGCAACCAGAAATCACATACCTGATCTTCAAGAAGTGCTTGCCCTTCGCTAAGCCCCCTATCACTCGGCTATGTTTTGTGACAATTTTCGTCGCAGGGGTCAAAAAACAAAGATTTTTGCATTAGGGGATACCGACGCTTGGATAGACGACTATTACCAAACAATAATCGTGCAGTTCTGAATCAATCTCGCCAGCTGGCGACCGACTCATATAGGACCATCCGTCGTTTACTAGCCAGAGCGTTAGAAAGAATCAGCTTGATCTGTGGCTTTCTGAAAACCACACCTCCATATCGAAACTCGGCTAGCTCGAACCCGTGCTTCTCAGCCAAACTCTCGATTTCCCTAATCCTTTCAGGCGTAATCCGGCCCCGCCCGATTGAAAAGTTCTCCCAACGTTGCTCTAGCGCCAATACGATCGTCTCGGCTAAACAGCCGAACAGTGTAACACCATCCGGAATCACATATCGCCATCTCCAGTCCCCCTCTGAGATTGGACTCGGAAATCTCGCCAGCCCACCCTCAAAAATAAGCACATCATCTCGTTGTCTTGCCACTCCGAGGCCTACGTTATGTGGAAGAGCAACGTCACAAACAACTGAGCCGGGCTTCAAGTCGCCCGCCTCAATCACCGTCGTAATTGAACTTGTTGCCGTAAGAATCACGTCTGCGTTTCGAACGGCATCAGCAACATACTTCATCACCGTGACGGGACAAGTACCACTTCGTTGTTCGATTTCAGACGCAAGCTCAAGTACCTTTGCCTCCCTCCTCGCAGCAAGATTCAGATGTCCAACTTCTCCCGCCAGGATTCTCGTACATATACTGCCAATATCTCCCGTCGCGCCGATAACAGCTACCGTAGCCCTATGCAAATCAATTTCCATGAGCTCCGCGGCCTTGCGTATTCCCTGCAATGCGAGTGCAGCAGTTAATGTATTACCGCTTGTTACAGACACCTGCACCCGCCGAGAGACTTCTTCCCCCTCGTTTCCGACTATAGAAGTGAAACCAGCTAAACCAACCACCCTAGCGCCTAGTCGTTCAGCTAGTCGACACGCCGCAATTACCTTTTGTAGCGACGGCCTCTCACCCCAGGTAACCAGATGCTCTGGGAGTAGTGGGGCCATGATTCCATAACCTCTTGTTACTGCTCCAGTTCTGGACTTCAAAATGGGCAGCGTGATCAACTTATGAGGAGGTATGATTCGAATGAGATCTTTCAAAAAACGTTGCGGCAGACGGTGCAAGAAAACCCCTGGCCAGCCGACTAAATCACAAAATTGTCTTATGCTCAGATAGTGCGCTACAAAAGCAAAGGTACCTATGGAATCCATAATACTGGGCTAAGGGGGGTGTTTTCCGAATGCTACACAAGCATTATTCCCACCAAAGGCAAAAGCATTGTTTAATGCGACGCCTGTTCGTGTTTTTCGACTTTGATTAGGTACACAATCAATTGGACACTCAGAATCTGGTGTTTCATAATTAATTGTTGGCGGGGCCCAATCATATCGAACAGTTAATGCACACGCAATGGCTTCAAGTGCACTAGCTGCTCCCATAGTGTGCCCGAGCATTGATTTGATTGAGCTGATTGGAATGGCAGAGGAGCGATCGCCGAAGATTTCTCGAATAGCCGCGCACTCTGTGCGATCATTGGCGGGTGTACCTGTGCCGTGCGCACTGATGTAATCGATCTCGTGAGGTTGAACGTCCGCATTTCTAAGAGCTTTCCTCATGGCTTGCACAAGACCTTCTGTTGCTGGGATCGTCATATGGTTAGCGTCACAGCTCAAGCCATAACCTAACACTTCAGCATAGATGGTGGCCCCACGCGCCAAAGCGTCTTCAAGCCGCTCCAGCAGCAGGATTCCTGCTCCTTCTCCAACCATCATCCCTTTACGGTTTTTGTCGAACGGCTGACAATACTCTGGCGCAACAGCAAAAAGCCGATTGAAACCCGAAAATGCCACTCGCGAGAACGCGTCTGAGCCGCCAGCGAGCATGGCATCCGCTCTATGAAGCCGTAGCAAATCGTAGGCATACGCCACAGCGTAATTCCCAGCCGCACAAGCGGTCGCAATCACAAGATTTGGTCCTCTGAGCCCCATCTGAGTCGCAACATGAGCGGCTATCATATTTCCCGGATATTGGGGGACTAATCGAGCGGGTACGCGGCCAGTGTCCGCCTGTATCCAAATTGCATCCATGGCTTCCAAGGCTTGGGCCTCAGCCATCGTCGTCCCAATGGCAATGCCTACGCGCTCAGCAGGAATCTGATTGATCCCTAACTGGCCATCCTCCAGAGCCATCTGACTGGCTGCAATCGCAAACTGCGAGGCGCGGTTGAATCGCCTGAGCTTGGACGGCTCGATGAACTGCTCGGGCCGAAAGCATTTGACTTCGCCACCTCGATGGGTTGGAAACTCAGAGGTATCGAATGCGGTGACTTCGCTGATGCCGGATTTCCCGGCAAGGAGGGCTTCCCAGAACGCCTTCCAGCCGATACCGATGGAAGAAACGACGCCCAAACCGGTTACGACAACACGCTGTCGCTTCATAGCCGACCGTTCTCCTTGACCGCTAACGCAAATTCGCCCTTCGCCACAATCTTCCCATCAACTGTGGCACGTCCGTTCAGGATGGCTGCTTGCGCGGTCAGCTTCACTGGGGTGACTTCGATCCATAACTGATCACCAGGCCAGACTGGTTCTAGGAACCGCAATTTGAGACTTCCTAAGAGGTAGGTGACGTCCTGATGCTCCGGCCGCAGGACGTGGAAAAAGACAATGCCGGTCTGGGCCATCGCCTCGCAAATCATGGCTCCAGGGGTAATTGCCTTCTTGGGAAAATGGCCTTGGTAAAACCACTCGTTGCCTGTGAGATTTTTGATGCCGACGACCCGTTGGCCTGGCTCAATATCGATGACACGATCGAGCATTAGAAAGGGAAAACGCTGAGGGATGATCTGCTTGATTTGCTCAAAATCCAATTGGGTTGGTGAAACGAGCTTATTTGACATAGCGCTTCGCCAGTTCAATCGCGCGATTGACGGTGGTAATTTTCGGCAAATCCTCTTCAGGAATGCGGATTTTATACCTCTTTTCCATCGCAGCGAGGATCTCAAGTGCCATCATTGAGTCCATTCCTAAATCTTCCACTAAGTGCGCGTTGGGATCGATCTGGGCAGGATCCATCTCGATGACATCGGCGATCAGCTTCTTGATGTCCTGCTCTAAGTTATTCGTGATCATCCCTGTAATCCCCCGTCAACCACAATGACCTGGCCGGTCATGTAACTGGCAAGATCGCTCAGAAGGATCGTGACGATCCGAGCGACTTCCTCCGGTTGGCCAAATCGTCCCAGCGGAATTCGTTTCTGTAGCTCGGCCTTCCGCTGATCATCGATGGAGCTGGTCATCTCCGTCTCAATATATCCAGGTGCTACGGCATTCACCGTCACGTTATAGCTGCCGACCTCCTTGGCCAACGCCCTGGTCAATCCCACGACGCCGGCTTTGCTCGCCGCGTAGTTAACCTGCCGAGCTGCACCTATCAGGCCAGCGACCGATGTGATGTTGACAATGCGGCCGCAGCGCTGCTTCATGAACGTGACAATGGCCGCGCGGCAAGCGTTGAACACACCGGTGAGGTTCGTCTCAATCACCTCGTGCCAATCGGCGGGCTCCATCAGCATCAGCGCCTTATCACGAACGATGCCAGCGTTATTGACCAGCCCGTCGAGCCGGCCAAAACGGTCGATGGTCTCGGCCACCACCTGCTGAGCGCGTTTGAAGTCTTTGACGTCGGCTTGAAGCGCTACCGCCTCGCCGTCTGAGGCCCGAATACCCCGAACGACCTCCTCAGCCGCTTGGCTGGCCTGCATAAATGTGAAGGCCACTTTTGCACCCTGCCGACACAACTCCTCAACGACCGCGCGACCAATCCCGCGGCTGCCGCCTGTCACCATGATGACGCGACCTTCTAAGAGCCGCTGCGGACGATGAGCCAACAGGGTCGCCGTTGCAGAAGCCGCGGTGTCAGCCATTCAAGACCTCTGTGCCTCGCTGGAGTCGCCAATCACAAGCGCAGATGACACGCCAGTCAGCCCGAAAGTGTCAATTAGTGCCGTCTTGGATGCTGAGCTGAGTGCTACAGCAGAGATCAACGAAGAAGGGCTTGGCCGATGAGGACTGACCTCCTGCGGAACACGTTGCCAAGCCAAGACACCGATGGCCGAAGCAAGTTGCAGCGCGGCTCCAGCGCTAAACGATTCACCAAGCAAAGACTTCTCAGCCGTTATCGAAATTGCTTCGAGCCGTGTACCAAAAACTGTCCGCAGGGCGGTGAGCTCCATAGCGTCCCACGCCTTCGTGGCATTGGCGCAGACGCTGATGTGCTGGATGTCCTTTGACTCAATCCCAGCATCTGCCAGCGCCTGTTTGATGGCGGACACCGGTCCCTTGGCTTTTGGGTCGTAGCGGTACATTGAATCTGGCTCAAAACAACTGCCGTAGCCAAGTAATTCGGTGTAGACCGTTGCTCCTCGAAGCATGGCATGCTCCAACGACTCAAGGACGAAGAATATGGCCCCTTCTCCTAATAACGTCCCGCGCCGTCTTGGATCAAACGGCGCGTAGTAGAACGGGGGAGCGCCGTTCTGCGAAGTCGCAAGCAGCCCAATCTTATAAAATCCAAGAAACGTCTGGATGCACAGCTCTTCAACGCCGCCGACGAGCAGTGCTTTCGCTCGATCCAACCGCAGCATATCGATGGCGTAGCCGATCGCGTCAAGACCTGCGCTGAAGCCGGTTGCAATGGTCGAGTTCAGGCCCTTCAGGCCAAACCGAATGGCGACTTGGCTGGCGGGTGAATTGATCACGGTGTTGGGAAACAACGCCGGATTCACGTAACGGGGCCCTTCGCGCAGACCTTCCTTGTCGAACTCACTGATCGAGTGGACGCTCCCCATGGTAGAGCCGAGGACAACGCCAATGTCATGGCAGTTGTCAGCAGTCATTTCGAGGCGACCGTCTTCGATAGCCAGCTTGGCGGCCACAAGAGCCAATAAGGTCGTCCGGTCAAGGTTGCGAAGGCCTTTGGGGCCAAGGTAGCGTTCGGGCTGGAAATTGCTGATTTCGCCAGCGTGGTGGCAGCGGTAGCGGGAGGTATCGAAGAGGGTGATGGGCTTGACCCCTGAGACGCCGGCAAGGCAGTTGTTCCAAAACTCCTCTTTGCCGATGCCGTTGGAGGCCACGACCCCGATGCCGGTGATCACGATGCGCTTTTTATCCATCGCTCCCAGTGACAGTCGCTGTTAGGCTTCAACTTTTAAGCCGTGGCGCAACGCGGTTTGCTTGACCGTGGTGACCAGCTTGGCAAACGAGCGGCGCTGGTCCACGTACTGGACGCCGAGCTGTTCCATTGCCTGCTTGTCGGCGGCTTCAAGGTTCAAGCCGTAGACGATAACCTCCTTGGGACGGTACGGCGACTCGACAATCCGCGAGGCGAGCTGGCCGCAGGGAATCTGGTACAGCGAGTCAAAGTTGATGAGGACGATATCGGGTTTGTGCGACATGAGCTTCTGAAGTACCTCGTTGATGGAATAAGCAAACTCGACGTCGTAGGTGCCTCCGGAGCGGGACCGATCGGTGAAACAGTCTCGCAGATACGTGGTCAGCCGGTCTTCCTCCTTCGGCAACACCTCCAGCACAAACAGCAGCTTGGCGGCTGGGGTGCCTTCGAGCACCTGGCTTTTGATGAGCGTCTTCATGCGACGTTCCGAGTCGGAGAGCACTTCAACCACTTTCTTTTTGAGCGCATCCAGGCCGATGGGTTTGGCAAAGAACGCATCCACCCCGATGGCCTCTACGGCGTTCTTGTTCTCCTCATCGTAGGCGGTGATGACGAACGTCTTGATGACGGGATGGTCCCGTTTGATGATCTTCAAGAGTTCGATCCCGTTCATGCCGGGCAGTTTGATGTCGATGAGCGCCAGGGCGGGCTGCTCTTCGGCGATGAGCTTGAGCGCCACTTCAGCCGAGGTGGCGGTCATGAGTTGGTAGCCGCGGCTGCCGAAGAAGCTGCTCAGGGTCTCCAGCATCGTCGTCTCATCATCCACCACCAGCACCTTGCCCTTGACGATGGCCTGCTGTTCGAGGTAGGCCTCAAAATCCTCGCAGTCGACGTAGTAGTCGGCCTCGCAGTAGTTGCGGATGTACCACGTGCGCTCGGTGCCGACCCAGCGGTGCTGGCTCTCGGGCTTGACCCGGCAGAGGATCTTGCCGTTGGGGAACAAGGGGCACTTGGCTGCCATTATTTCTCGTACCTTTTAATGACGAGTGCGGAGTTCTTTCCGCCAAACCCAAATGAGTTTTTCAGCGCCATCTCCAAGTTTGCCTTGCGGGCTACATTAGGCACATAATCCAAATCACATTCAGGATCAGGGATTTCATAGTTGATCGTCGGGGGAATCACTTGGTGCTCAAGAGCGAGGGTGGTGGCGATAAGCTCTACCGCTCCAGCTGCTCCAATCAGATGGCCGATCATCGACTTCGTCGCAGAAACAGGCACCTTATAGGCGTGTTGGCCGAAGACCTGCTTGATGACTAGTGTTTCGGTCTTATCATTGAGCGGAGTAGAGGTGCCATGAGCATTGATGTAGTCGATCTCGGTGGGTTTGATTCCAGCATCTTTGAGCGCAATCTGAATCGCGCGGGTCGCTTGGCGACCCGAGGGCTCCGGCGCGGTCATGTGATACGCATCGCAGGTCATGCCAAATCCGGTGATCTCCGCATAAATGTGCGCGCCTCGCCGCTTGGCATGCTCAAGATCCTCCAGCACCAGCATCCCCGCCCCTTCGCCAAGGACAAACCCGTCGCGTTCTTTATCAAAGGGTCGTGAGGCTCGTTCAGGATCATCATTGCGCTGAGACATCGCGCGTAACATGCAAAAGGCCGAGAAAGCTTGGGGAAACACCGTGGCCTCAGCACCACCCATAAGAATTACATCTAACTCTCGCTTACGGATTGCGTTAAAAGCGTACCCCACAGCATCCAAAGCGGATGAACAGGCGGTCGCCAGAGAAAAACTTGGGCCATGCAATCCTAGCTCAATGGAAATGAAACTAGCCGGCGCATCTGGAAAGACGGTCAGCGCAGTAAACGGGTTAATCCGCATGGGGCCCTTTTCCTTGTACACATCATGCTGCTCAAGGATAAAGGCGTGGCCGGCCATGGCTGTTCCCACCACTACCCCAATGCGCTCTCGGTTTTCCTGATCCAAATCAAGGCTTGAGTCTTTCACCGCCATCTTCGCGGCAGAGACCGCCATCTGTGATGTTAAGTCCATGCGGCGAGACCACTTAGCATCAATATAGGGACTAAAATCAAAGCCATTAAGCTGAGCGGCAAACTGTGTAGGATACGGGGTAGGGTCAAACTTATGGACGCGGACAATTCCAGACTGGCCTGAGCGCAGCGCTTGCCAGAAGGCGTCTTTTCCCGCACCAATCGCGGTAATCACACCTAATCCTGTGATAACCACACGGTTAGTGCTTGTCGGCATTGGGAACTTTCTGTGATCGGTTTCTACGCTGGATCGGGCGGTTCCACTGCTGAGCCTTGAGCCACTCATCAATATCTGCGCGACGAAAGCGCCAGTGCTTGCCGACCTTGGCCGCTGGAATCCTCCCATGCTGTGCGAGTACATAGAGAGTGGGCTTCGGGATCTTCAGGTAGCCGTGACGCTGATCTACTGACCCACTTTATTTGTCTATTTGGCTTCCCGCCTTCATTGGCATA
>CAYNXT010000069.1:8132-8627 GCA_964401235.1 uncultured Planctomycetales bacterium | reverse complement strand
CAGCGCTCGCAAATCTGCGCGATCGCGTTGATAAAGGAAATCTTCATCGAGAGGAAAGAGTTGGAGGCGTGCTTGATGAGCTCAGCGCTGCTGATGTCGGTCACCACCAGCGGCGCCCCGAGCGGCTTATAGAGCGAGACCAGCAACTCTTTGGCACGGCGGCTTTCGACACCGAGAACCACACGATCCGGTTTCATGAAGTCTTGCATGGCCGTGCCTTCTCGAAGAAACTCCGGGTTGGAGGCCACGTCAAAGGGGCGCTTGTGTTTCAGATAGGTCTTGATGGTCTGCGCGATCCATTGGCCTGTCTGCACCGGAACCGTGGACTTTTCCACGATGAGCCGGTAGGCCGGCAGGTGTTGAGCAATCGATCGAGCCACGCTTTCCACATAGGCCAGGTCCGCCTCGCCGGTGGCTTTCTGAGGCGTACCGACGGCGATGAAAATAATCGTCGACTTGGCCACGCCCTCTTTCATGGACGTGGTAAAGGAGAGA
>CAYNXT010000069.1:0-8122 GCA_964401235.1 uncultured Planctomycetales bacterium | reverse complement strand
CGATCTCCACTAGCTCTTCTAAGCCGGGTTCGTAGTAGGGCATGATCCCCCGCTTCAGATGCGCGATGCGAGTGGCGTCGTTGTCGACCATGACCACCCGGTGGCCTAAATCGGCGAAGCAGGCCCCGGTGATGAGGCCGACGTGACCGGCTCCAATGACGCTAATGTCCATGGGGAAGCCCGTATTATATCACTGACGCAGAACCGGAGAGAAGGGGCTGCTTTGCGAGCCGATCTTCGGCTGGTGGTAGGAATCCTCGAACTCAATCGGCAGTTCTGGATACGCCTTCAAGGTGAACGTCAAAAAGAGCTCCTCGCCAAATTCCCGATCCACCCGATACACGAGCTCACCGACCCAGTCGTGTAGATCACGCCGTAAGCTGTATTGATACTCACGGACATTGTTGAGGCGCTTGCTGCCCCCAGTCACCTCCTTAAAGGTAAAGCGATGAAACGTGCCGATCTGCCATTTCTGACTGACTTGCCAATCAAACTGGAGGACATCTTCGGTCTTATCATTTTGCGAGTAGCGATGACCAAGACCCAAATACCATTGGCCCTGCGGCATGATATCAATGCCACCCCGAGGACCCGGTTCAAACGCTTGACGGGCCGGGGCTTGAATGTCGTGGGCCGTCTGCGCCGTCGCTTTGGCATGACCTCCCACTGCGACAAGATCAAGGTTCCACTTCGTAATTCTGGCATCTCGACTGCCTTTGATAAAATGGCTAGGCACGCTCCAGTCAGATTCCAGGCGCACCCACGACCAAGGATACAGCTCTATATCGAACACCCAGTCGCCCAGTCGCCCTCCCTGCTTGTTGCCGCTCCCTTGAAAAGTATAGGGCAGCGAAGTGAGCAGACGGGCCATGTCAACAGTTCTTGGCTGTTTCTGGCCTTGCACAAGGCGTTTGGTTTGCAGCTTGTTTTCAATTCCGAACGTCACCGCGCTCGATGGCCCGCCAGATGCGGCAAAGTTCAGCAGGCTGTTGGGCACGGTCGGCTCATGGGTGTAAGCATAGGACACCGTCGGGGTGAGCACATGGCGCAGCCAATTAATATTGAGCCCTAGCGCGTTCGTCGTGATCGGAAAGATCCGGAAGAGCTTGAGGCTCGCATCGGTCCCCATGGAAAACTGGCCGCTGATAAGATCCCGCTTTCCCTGGGGGCGTTCGCTGCCCCCTTGGATATCTTTGTTATAGTAGGTCTGGCGCACACCCACATTGGGGGTGATCAGAATAGGACGCAACAGGTTGAAGCCATAGCGGAGCCGCTGGAACCAATCCACGCGCACGGCGTCGGTGTCATTGTCTGAATGAGCGCGCTTGGTTTGAAAGTTGGCGACATCGAAGAGCGATTGGGAGAAGAGCTGGGTGTCTCCGATCGGCTGTTCTCGCACGTCGAAGCTCGCCTGCGGCAACGCCTCCGTCACGGTTTGAAACCGATTCACTCGCTTGCGCGCTTGGGTCGTGAGGGTGTAGTTAGGATCGCTGGTCACGACCGATACGAAGCTTTCGGAGACGTCATCCTCGGTAAATTCTTCGCGGAACAGGAAGTCTTTGCGAAAGTCCACATCGCTGAATTTCTGCATGTCGGTGATCACCGTCGTATCCGGCATCGGCTGCCACCGGTGCCGAAACAATACCCGAAAGCGATTATGTTCAGCCCCTTTGGGTAAATTCGCCTTGGGGTCTTTTACAGTCTGATTAGGCTCTTCATTAAAATAGACCTTCACGAGGCCCTTGCCGAGTTGCGGCGACTCAAACTTATGATCCATCCCAACCCCCCACCCAAAGAATCGTCGCCAATCCAATCGCGCCACCCCCTTATGGTTACCTTCAATGGGCAGATCATAGCGGTAGCCCATGAGGGCAAATTGACCCCAGGGCTTCTTTTTACCCGGAATGATGAAGAACGGCGATTGCCGATCAGCCACGGTCATCCAGGGTAGATACAGGAAGGGGAGTCTGCCGACTAAGAAGGTCATGTTACGGATGTGGGCAAGCTCGTCACCAGCGAACACGATGGCGCGCCGTCCAAAAAATCGAAAATGCGGCGGCTCTAGCTCGCAGGAGGTGATGTAGCCCGGCGTCACTTCGTACACGCCCTCGGCCAGATGCGCCACCGAGCGGCCATGCTCATGCCAGGGGGGAGAGAACACCGTTCCCTGCAAGAAGCGGCCCTTTTTGTTGTAAAAGTTGTAGTGCGCCATTTCTCCGCGGAAGACCTGGTTACCTTCTTCCAGCCGCACGCGGCCTTCCGCATAGACGTCTTTCGTATCGGTGAAGAGCGTGAGACGATCGCAGGTCAGGACCGCGTTTTCGAATACTACCTCGACATCTCCTTCTGCGATGGCAAGCTTGCGCTCCGGCGAAACGCTCATCTGTTTAGCGTTGATCTGTACCGCACCAGGCGGCGGCATGGCACGCCCGACCAAGCTAGGACTCACCATCGAATCCCCTTCAGAGGGTTCCGTGGGTTCAGTCGACACGACCACCGGTGCAAGCTCTACTGCACCTTTGGGCGCTGGCGCGCCTGCGCCTGGAGGGGTGGCGGGGAGGAGTTGCGTCGGCCCGAGCGCGGGCTCTTCGCTTGGCTCGCTCGGTTCCTCATAGGTGGTCTGTGCTTGGCGCAGCGCTTCCTGCTGTGCTAGCTCTCGGCTCGGGGCGGCTTGTGCCCGATTGGCATCGCGCTCAAGTTGGTCCAACTCACGGTCCCACTTCGCTTGCTCTTTCTTGACTTCTCGCTCAATCGCCTTCTGAAGGGCCGCCGAGCGCTTCTGGGAGCGCTCTTCTTGTTGAAGTTTTGACCGGAGACCGGCCAGTTGGCTAGCGGAAAGCTGGGGGAAGGGTTGCGTGGACTCTAAGCGCATCTCGCAGAGCGAGCGATAGAGCTGCGCCCAGGGATCATCCGGCGTCTGGGAGAGAATGACCTGAAGTGTCTGGAGTGCCTGGTGGTACTCGCCCTGCCTCAGCGAGGACCTGACATCTTTCCAGGCTTGTTCCAAACGTGAATCGGCTCCCCAGGCGGAAGCGCCGAGGAGGAACAGGCTTGCCACGATGAGGCAAGAGCCAACGAGACGTTTCACGCAGGAACCGTTACAGACCACGTTTTGGCTTGCGCCGGCAGCTTGTCCCAATCTTTGAGAAACCGATCCAGTCCGATATCCGTCAGGGGGTGCTTGACGAGCGCCTCCAGGACACTGAAGGGCATGGTGGCGATCTCCGCGCCAAGGCGCGCTGCCTCCACCACATGCAGCGGATGGCGCACGCTCGCGACCAAAATCTGCGTGGAAAATTGGTAATTGGCATAGATGGTCTTGATGTCGCGGATGAGCCCCATCCCGTCGCTGCTGATGTCATCCAGCCGTCCTACGAACGGTGAGATGATGTAGGCGCCGGCCTTTGCGGCCAAGAGCGCCTGGCTGGCCGAAAAACAGAGGGTGACGTTGACGCGGATGCTTTCCTGTGAGAGCTGGCGCGTGGCCTTCAACCCCTCCTTCGTGAGGGGGCATTTGACCACAATATTGGGATGGAGTTTGGAGAACGTTCGCCCTTCCTCGACCATGCCGGAGGCTTCGCGAGAAATCGTCTCCATGCTGATGGGCCCATTGACGACTTGGCAAATCTCTTTCAAGAGCGGGAAGAAGTCACGCTGCTCCTTCGCCACTAAACTGGGATTGGTCGTCACGCCATCAATCGCTCCCCAGCTCACCGCCTCTTTGATTTCTGCTAAATTGGCTGAATCAAGAAAGATCTTCATCTGTCATCCTCTCACCTGTCACCTCTCACCTAATTCATTCCACACTAACACGGCTGCTCCGACAATTCCAGCACGGTTTCCAAGTCGCGCGCGCACGACCCGAACCTCACTCGCCGGCACCGCCAACGCCTGCGCGCGCATGGTATGGGTCATCGTCGGATAGAACCAGCGCCATGCGTTTGCCACGCCGCCACCGATGACGATCCGATCAGGATTGAGCAGATTGACCACATTGGCTAAGCCGATTCCCAGCTGCGCGCCGATGCGTGCCCATACGGCCTGCGCGCGCCGATTCCCTCGCTCAGCGGCCCGGGTGATCTGCTCCGGCGTCAGAGGCCCGATCCCTTGACGCGGAATCGCGCGCCCCAGCCGCACAATGGCGGCCGTGCCAACATGCGCCTCCAGACACCCACGAGCGCCACAACCGCAGCGGGGTCCTCGAGGATCAATGACCATGTGCCCGAGCTCTCCTGCGGTGCCACTTGAGCCGCGGAATAAGCGCCCCTCGATCATCAAGCCGCCCCCGACCCCGGTACCTAGTGTAAGGCAGACCAGGTTGCGCGCGCCCCGGCCCGCGCCAAACGACCATTCACCAAGCGTGACCAAATTGACATCGTTATCGATCACCGCACGAAGATGCAATCGCCGTGTGAGCCGGCTGGCCAACGGAACCTTGCGCCATCCCGGCACGTTGACGAGCAGCTGCACCAATCCGCGCTGCCCATCCACCGGCCCTGGCGCCCCTACCCCGATTCCGGCAAGCGCGCTTCGGCGAATGCCTTCGGCGGCGGCTAACTGCTCCACCGATCGCGCGACGCATTCAATGAACGCCGCTGGCTTTGCGCACGCGGCAGAGGCGAATGTGTGGGAGCGCACCACCCGTCCGGAAAGCGTGACAAGCCCGCATTTGATGTTCGTGCCACCGAAGTCGACACCGACCGCCAGACGCGCGCGACTCATGACGGCGACCATCGCATGACACGATTCCGGCCGGCGCGTTTGGCCTCGTAGAGCGCTTGGTCTGCCCGCTCGATGAGCTCCTCAAGCGTTTGCGCATCCTCCGGAAACCCGGCCAGCCCCATGCTGATGGTCTGCGAGAGCACCTCATCGTAGGCTCGGATGGGATGCACTTCGATGAGTTGTCTGAGTCGCTCGGCAATGGGCATGGCCTGCTCCACCGTCGTCTCAATAAGCAGCAGGATGATTTCCTCCCCACCGTACCGGGCGATCAGGTCGATATCTCGAAGGTGTTGTTGCAAGAGCGCCGCCACTTCTCGCAGCACGACATCACCCACGAGGTGGCCGTACGCATCATTCTTCTCCTTGAAACGGTCTAAGTCGGCCATGAGCAGCGTGCATGAGAGGCCATGACGGCGAGAGCGTTCGAGCTCCTCAGTGGCTCGCTCAAGAAAGGCTCGACGGACCGACACGCCGGTCAGCGCATCGGTCACCGCCAGCGCCTCCACTTGCTGATACAGATGAATGCGTGAGAGTTGTAACGAGAGCTGCTTGGCGACCAGCGAAAACATCGGCAGTTGGTCTGGTGGCAACTCATCGGCAATCAGCACGCCGATGGGCCGCCGCTCATGCCACAGCGCTGTCCAGGCCAGACGAGCGTCCCCTTCGGGCGCACTCACCGAGAGCTCGGCGACAGCCTTCAAGATCACCTCTTCATCGGCACGACCGGACGAGGACGCTGGGTCGCTAGGCGGTTGCTGAGAGACCATGCGTCCATCTGAAGCGCGCGTAGCGCGCAGCGCGTGGGGTTCGGAAGCGGAGAGGTCGATCAGACGCAGCCCTTTGGCAACGACCAGCGAGGGAATGGTTTCCAGTAAGGCGGAGAAGAGCTCCATCAGATGCAACGCTCGTGAGGTCTGTTTGGTGACATGGTAGACCTCGGTGAGCTGTGTAATCTGCGCTTCCAGCTGTTGAGAGGCGTGCTGCAATGAGAGCAGCGAGCGGGCCAATTGACCGAGCTTCGTGGAGCGTTGCGCTTCAGTGGCTTTGAGGGCGACTAGCGCTTGCTGATCACGCTCGCGCTGGAGAGCCAAGAGCCAGGGCATGGCTAAGAGCACGCCCACCTGTAGCCAGCCGGATGCCTGGGTGAGTATCGAAGCCTGCGTGGCAAGAAACGTGACGGCGGTCAAGCCGATGCCCACGAGCGTCCACTGTCGGGACCACCATAATCCCGAAATCATGGCCAGCATCCACACGACTAACACTATGTGCATACCACCTGATTCCTTCCGGCATGTTTTGCGGCATACAGCCGTTGATCGGCCAGACGGATGAGCTCCAAATCACCCTGGGCATCGTCCGGAAAGCTTGCAACTCCCACAGACACCGTGACCCCGCCTGATTCATGCTCCGGCGCGTTGGCATCGCTGCGGCGCGCCCGGGTTGGCAAGGGCGCGCGTTCCTGCACTTGCTGTGCGACCCGCTGTCGAATCTGCTCCGCCACTTCCGCCGCCTGGGCGCGGCCGACCCGGGGCAAGAGCACGGCGAACTCCTCCCCTCCATAGCGCGCGCTCAGGCCGTCTGACGGCACGACCTCGCGCAGCACCTGCGCGACCGATTTCAAGACAATATCCCCGACGGAATGGCCGAAGGAATCATTGAATCGTTTGAAATGGTCCACATCGAGCATGATGATCGATAGCGGCTCCCGCCGCCGGGTGGCACGGGTGAGCTCGCGGCTGAGCTGTTCCAAGAATGGGCGGCGCAGGTGCAAACCAGTCAGCCCATCGGTCATGGCCAACTGCTGTGTTTGGGCAAATAAGCGCGCATTGGTCATGGCGGCTGACACCAGATCCAGCAGAATGTCGAGCAGGCGCAAATCATCTTGCGTGTAGGCGGCAGGCTCGGAGCTATCGAGACGCAGCACCCCTTCAGGGGAAGAGCCGAGAATCAGGGGACATGCAATGACGGAGCTGATCGTCCGATCCGATGAGACCGAGACGGTAAAGCGAAAGTCCCGCCGCACATCGTTGACCAGGAGTGGGCGGTGCGTGCGCAGCACGTAGCGGTCGAACTGATCGCCATGTTTCGTCCGGATGGTAAGCTTGCCTTCGCGTTTCTTCGACGCAGAGAGCGAAAGCTCCTGCCGCTTTTTATCGACGAGAAACAGAAGACAGACGTCCGACTTACCAATCAGTGAAAACGTTTGCTCCACGGCCAGCCGGCCGATCGCCTCCATGCTGTTAGTCATTCCACTGAGGGCATCGGCAATCGATTGAAGCTGCGTGTAGCGGGCCAGCTTTTTCTGCAGCGCATCTCGATTCTGATTGGCCAAGGTGATGGCTTGCTCTTTTGCCGTTTGCTCTTCGGCGAAATCCTCGATGACCTGCTGCAGCCGCAGCGCGCGTCTGGTTCGTCGTCGCCGTTCCCATCCTGCGGCCACCAGGAGAACCGCCAGCAGGAGCACCTGCCGGCCCAGGAGTCCTCCACCGTTCACCGCCCATGCCCATACCAACGTCACACCGACGACCAAACTGATCACCACACCGGCGGCTATCGGCAGCAGCATCGAGGCATAGACGACGAGGCCGAGAGCGAGCAGTCCGAGTGTCTCAATAGCAAGGGGGGCAGAAACTGATCGAGTCAGAAGAGTCATTAGCGCTGCGCAGACCCCGAGGGTAGCCCCTACGACGGTCCAGCGCAAGCCAGTCAGGGAAGAAGTCGGTGGGAGAGCGTCCATCAGCGGCTGATGGATCACACGATCGCCATCTCCGTCTGGGGATCAAAAAAGTGCGCCTTGCCCATGTCGAAGACCAGATCGATGTCCTGGTTCACTTCGGGTCGATCATGGGGCCCTACCCGCGCGATGATGGCGTGTGGGCCGACCTTTAAGTGCAGGTAGACCTCCGCCCCCAGTGGCTCGACGAGCTCGACCGTCGACGTGATGATGCAATCGGAGGGGGCATCGGTAATAAAGAGCTTGTCGTAGAGGTCCTCCGGGCGGATGCCAAATACCACCGGCTTGCCTTCATAGGACGAGAGGCGGGCCGCCATTTCATCCACCACTCGAAGCCGCAGGATTCCCTCGGTGAAGAACAGCTCGCTGCCCACTCGCGCAATATAGCCGTTGAGAAAATTCATGGGGGGTGAGCCGATAAAACTGGCGACAAACCGGTTCGCCGGGTGCTCATAGATGGTCAGCGGGTCGGCCACCTGCTGGATCAGCGCCTTGTTCATCACCACGATGCGATCGCCCATGGTCATCGCCTCGGTCTGATCATGGGTTACGTACACCATCGTGGTTTGGAGGCGCAAATGCAGCTTGCGGATCTCGGTGCGCATCTGCACGCGCATTTTGGCATCGAGGTTCGAGAGCGGCTCATCAAACAAAAACACGAGCGGT
>CAYNXT010000068.1:519-8663 GCA_964401235.1 uncultured Planctomycetales bacterium | reverse complement strand
TTCAACGCGGCTGCTGCGTGCCATGCGACCGAGGAGCCGCGTTGACACGCAGGGTGTGGGATGAGCCGCGCGCAACTGATTATCGCCGATAGCGAGAAAAATGCGAACCTGTATTACGCCACCCGGTTTCTAGCCCCCGACCCTTTCGTCTTTCTTCAGGTCAATCCCTCGACTTCGCTCGGGACTTCGCCCAAGACTCATTCAACGGGGCTTCGTGGACACACGGTCATGGTCATGAGCGACCTGGAAGTAGACCGGGCCCGGGCGCAGGCCAAGGTCAGCGAGGTCCTCTCGTATTCCAAGCTCGCCCAGCAAGCCAGACAAGGCGGGAAAACCGAGCCGACTATGATGGATGTCGTGGATGAGCTACTCAAGAGCCACTCCATCAAGCAGCTTGAGGTTCCGCTCGATTTTGGCGTGGCCTACGCCGATGCGCTGCGCAAGCGCGGCTATGAGATCACCCCCAAGCCAGATCCATTTTTCCCTGAGCGCATGGTCAAATCCGAGGAAGAAATTGCGCTGCTGACCCAATCGCTGCGCGTAACCGAGGATGCGCTGGCTTCCGCCATTGAGCTCATTGCCAACAGTGAGGTGAAGTCGGATGGCACCCTGTGGATCGGTGGCAAGCCGCTCACCGTGGAGCTGCTGCGCAAGGCGATGCACCTGACGATGATGGAGCGCGATTGCGTCGCACAGCATACGATCGTCGCGCCAGGGGTTCAAGCCGTCGATCCTCACAATGCGGGTTCGGGCCCACTGAAAGCCAACGAGCCTATCGTGATGGACGTATTTCCTCAACATGCCACGAGCCGCTACTTCGCCGACATCACCCGCACCGTCGTCAAGGGTAAGGCTTCGGAGAAAGCGCAACGAATGTTTTCCGCGGTCAAAGAGGGGCAGGAAATTGCCTATCGAATGATCAAGGACGGGGTGGATGGATCGGCCGTCCACAAGGCCATCATGGACTATTTCGATTCACTCGGATTTCAGACCGGTGAGCAAAACGGACGCATGCAAGGTTTCTTCCATGGCACCGGCCATGGCGTCGGGCTTGAAATTCACGAGCCTCCGCGCGTCAGTGCGAAGCCGGACGTCCTCAAAGCCGGCATGGTGGTCACCGTCGAGCCAGGCCTGTATTATCTGGATGCCGGTGGCATCCGCGTCGAAGACATGGTGGTCGTCACCAAAGACGGCTGCCGCGTGCTCACCGAAGCTCCAAAAGTTCTTGAAGTATAGCGTCAACGCCGCGATCGTTGAAAACGCTCGCTTAAGAGCGTAAGATAGCCTGGCAGTTCCACACGCATGACCACGACGATTTCATCCACGATCAGCCCCGAACCCATTGTCCGGCTCGAGAACTATTTTCAGGAGCCGTACAATCTCGCTATCGCCACAGCCCGGACCTGCTACTCCTCCAAGGTCATTTCGCCGGATGATGTGAACAAAGACGACAAAAGCCGCGAGCAGCGTGACCGGATTGCCGAGAGTATCTACAAGGCCGGCCACCACACCACCATTCAGCATCCGACCTTCCAGTTTGTCTTGGAGCGCGTCTCGCGCCAGTTCATCTGGTCGTTTCTCCACGCGCACCCCTTTTACAATTCGGAACAAGTTTCTCAACGTTTCGTCGAGGTGAAGCCGGATCACTTCACCGTCCCACCGTTTGAAGAGGCATCACGCGCAACCTATCTTGATGCGGTGCACGAGCAGATGGACGCGTACCACCGGCTCAGCGAGCTCGTCGAGCCGACGGTGATACGCGAGTACCGCCGCATCTTTCCCTCCCGTAGCCCCGAGGAAAAACGCTGGGCCGGCGCCATTAAGAAGCGCTGCCAAGAGGTCGCCCGGTACGTGCTGCCGGTGGCGACCCACGCGCATTTGTATCACACCATCAGCGGCCTCACCCTGCATCGCTATTGGCGGTTGTGTCAGCAGTTTGATGCGCCGCTTGAACAGCGGCTGGTGATTCAGCGCATGGTCGAAGAGGTGTCGAAGGTGGACCCGCAGTTCATGACCCTTGCGGAAGACCCTATTCCATTTG
Source organism: uncultured Planctomycetales bacterium (assembly GCA_964401235.1). Lineage (GTDB taxonomy): Bacteria > Omnitrophota > Gorgyraeia > Aquiviventales > Aquiviventaceae > CAYNXT01. The sequence goes on along the minus strand of CAYNXT010000068.1, from coordinate 6,622 downwards.
AGCAGACGCTAGAGTACCAGGCATTTGAAGCCTTTCATGGCACTCAGCGCAATGGGGCAACCCGAAAGTTCTTGGATGAATTCGATGAGCAGCTCGATGGCAAAACCTCGAAACTCATTGACTACAGCGCCAACGCCCAAGCCACGATGGCCCAGGCGGTGCGGTCTGTCTTAGGCTTAAGCCGCGAGCAACTCTCGGATGTCAACGCCATTGCCCTGGTCCTGGATCCCTCGCGTAACGATTATCTCTCGGAATCTTTGACGCTGACGACACTCAGCAAACTGTCCCGGACGATGAGTCATCCGCACTTTACGTTTAAAAAGAAACTCTCGCATACGGCCGATTCGCAGGATCAGCGCCATCGCATGGTGCCGGCCTCCCGGCCCATTCTCGCCTGTCAATTTGTGAGCGGCCGACCCGACTACATCGTCCCCCCGCTTATTGCTCACGCGCCTGAAGCAGAATCACTGTACCGTCAGACGATGGAGCGCGCCTGGCAGGCTATGGATCGCCTGTTGAGCCAGGGTGCTAAGGAAGAGCACGTCATGTACCTCTTGCCTAATGCGTTTCCCATCCGGTTTGAAGAATCCGGTGATCTGCTCCACTTTCACCACAAGTGGGTGCAGCGTTTGTGTTACACCGCCCAGGAGGAAATCTGGAATACCTGTCGAGATGAAGTGCTGCAGGTCAATGAACGGTTTCCAGAACTCGGCCGTTATCTGCAGGCACCCTGCTGGGTGCGGGCCCAGGCCCGCAAGGCGCCGTTTTGCCCTGAGGGCGACCGATTTTGTGGGGCACCGGTCTGGAAAATGCCCGTGGAAGAGTACACGCGACTGATTTAATGACAACGGCGGCGCAACCACAGCCACATATCACAACGCCCCAGACCGACGCGAGACAGTTTGTGGGCTTTTCGTTCTATCGGGTGGACCCAGCCTGGCGCAGGCTTCCCAGAGCCACCAAAACGAAACAGGCTGGAGAGCTCCAGGCCGCGATCACGCAGTATTCCAAGCGGCTGATGGTGTTAACCTATTCGCTGGTGGGGCTGAAAGCCGACGTGGATTTTCTCATCTGGCGAGTCGGCTCATCGCTCGAAGCGTTGCAGGAGATGTCGAGCGCCGTCCGGCAGACGACGATGGCAGGGTATCTCTCCATGCCATACGCCTATCTGTCGATGACCAAGCGCTCCACCTACGTCGATAAGCTCGATCCCGATCATCAGGATCGCCGGCGGTTCATCACGCCTGCCCAATGCAAGTACCTGTTCGTCTATCCGTTTGTCAAAACACGCGAATGGTATCAATTCCCCATAGAACAGCGACAGGCCATCATGGATGAGCACATTCGCGTCGGCAACAAATATCCGTCCGTGCGGCTGCACACGACTTATTCCTTTGGGCTGGATGATCAGGAGTTCGTCGTGGCGTTTGAAACCGACAAGCCGCAAGATTTTCTCGACCTGGTCATGGAGCTGCGCGAGTCCAAAGGCAGCATCTATACGCTGCGCGATACGCCGATTTTCACGTGCGTCGCCAAGCCATTTCCGGCCATCCTGAAAGATATGGGAGGCTAACGTGTCATCTCAAACTGCCGCCAACCTCCACGCTGCTATGACACAGTTCTCCAGCGACGGCTTCACCATCAAGGCATTTTTGGCCCGCCCTGCGGACTCCACCATCCGGCATTCTGCCGTGGTTATTCTTCACGAATGGTGGGGGCTGAATGACCATATCAAAGACATTGCCATGCGGTTTGCGCATGAAGGGTTTGTCGCATTAGCACCCGATCTGTATTCGCGAACTGGCAATAACGTGACGAAGGACCCATCCGAAGCCGCGAAGCTGATGGAGTCGCTCTCCTCGCAAGCCGCCCTGCGGGATTTGAATGCCGCGACGAAATATCTCACACAACAGCCATTTGTCGATGGATGGAAGATCGGGGTGGCGGGATTCTGTATGGGCGGCACGCTGGTATTGACGATGGCGACCCATAACTCTGACGTGAAGGCCGCAGTGCCGTTTTATGGCAAGGTGCCGCCGATTGAGACGTTTCGATATCTGCTCTGTCCTGTGCTCTACCACTATGGGGCCAAGGATGGCTGGGTGACGAAGCAAGAGGTGGAGCGTCTCAAGCAGGGATTGGAACAACATGGCAAGCCCGGAACAGTTCATATCTACCCGGAAGCAGGCCATGCTTTTTTCAACGATACCCGCCCGGAGGCCTACAGTCCCGACGACGCGAAGCTGGCGTGGCAGCGCACCCTGGTCTTTTTCAAAGAACATCTCCGCTAGATGACACCACAGAAGCACAGAGCCGCCACTGAAACACAGAAGAAGTTCTCAGCAGTTCTTCTCTGTGTCTCTGTGGAAGTTCTGTGACATCTGTGGTGTATGGTGTAGGATTGTTACGATGGATCTGCAAGCCAAGAGAATCGCGCTGAGGAAAATTCCTCATGGGGTCTACGTGGTCGGGCTCAAGGATGGTGACCAGCTCAATGCGTTTACCGCAACGTGGCTCACCCAAGTCTCCTTTACCCCGCCGCTGGTGGCATTAGGCATCAAGAAAAACTCGCACTCATTCCAGATGATCCGCGATGGACGCGTCTTCAGCGTGAATCTCTTGGGGAAAGATCAGAAGTCGGTCGCTGAGCATTTTGTCAAACCTGCCAGCGTGGTGGGTGAGAAGCTGATCCAGGTCAAGCATCGACCCGGCAAGACCGGGGCACCGATACTTGAAGAAGCCATCGCATATTTTGAGTGTGAAGTGCGAGAAATTGCTAATGAGGGCGGCGATCATGCTGTGGTGATCGGAGAGGTGGTGGAGGCGGGCGTCCACAAGGATGAGCCGGCTATGACCCTCATGGATACCGGGTGGCATTATGGCGGGTAATCGCCGTTTTAAAAAGCTAGGGATCCTCGTTGTTATTTTTCTAATGAGCGTGAATCCGCCTGACGCCCATGCAGACATTATCCGGGGGCTGATGAAAATTGTCGGAGGGGTCATCGAGGTTCCTAAATCCCTCATCGTTGGGACGTTGACCGGCCCGCCCATCATCGGCACCATCGCCGGCACACTCATCGGGGCGGTGAATGGGGTGGTGATGGCGGCTGGTGGGGCGATTGAAACCGCCTTCTCGGTCGTTCCTCTGGCACTCAAAGCCTTGCCATTTCTGATCTAGGTCCACTCAAGCTGCAATCTTCACATCGACTCAAGACGTATGCCGGCTTTGTGAAGCTCGAGCATACTATTTTTTCGCTGCCCCTGATCGTTGCCGGGGCGGTGTTGCACCTTCGGGCGTGGCCACCCATACGCTTGCTGGGCTGGATTCTTCTCGCGGCAGTCGGTGGGCGCGTGGTGGCGATGGGGCTCAATCGCATCATCGACGCCCAGATCGACGCGCGCAATCCCCGTACGCAGCGACGTGAGCTTCCGCGCGGAGCCATGCAGCGATCCGAGGCTTGGGCGATCGTCGCAGTGGCTGGAGCGGTGTATCTGATCAGCGCGGCGGCGATTGCGCCCATCTGTCTGCGGCTTTCGCCCATTCCTGTTGTCTTGTTTGTTTTGTATCCGTATTTGAAGCGGTTCACTTCATTGGCGCATCTTGGGCTGGGCTTGGCTTGGTCGATGGCGCCGCTTGGCGGATGGTTGGCAGCCGCCAAATCATTGGACCGGCTGAGCCAAGCGAGCTGGCTGTGGTTGTTCTCAGTGCTGTGGGTGGCCGGGTTCGATGTCATCTATGCGACGATGGATGAGGCGTTTGATCGCAAGGAAGGGCTGCATTCGCTGCCAGTGGCGCTGGGCAAGCCCCGCGCACTTACCATTGCCGCATTGCTGCACGCCGGCGCGTTTGTAAGCCTGTGCCTGATGTGGTTCAAGCAGTTTCACTCAGATGTTGCCCTGGTCTGGCTCGCCGCCATCGGCGCCCTCTTCATTTGGCAGCATGCTGTTGCCTCGCGGAAACCCGAATTCGCCTTTTTTCAGTTGAATGGGATACTGGGGTTCGTGGTATTGAGCTTGGTGTGGACAGGAATTTAGCGCGACGATTAGCGTACAGCGGATAGCGTATAGGATTCTCAGAGATAAGATGAATGAACTACGATCATTCAAAATCACCAGTCTGGAGGACGCTCAGACTCCTCTCATCCATTTGGAGTTTCGCCAGACTCAAGATATGTTTCTCGACTTAAATGCAGCCTATATGGGGAATACCATCATGCATTTTGCAATCCATCCTGCAAACCGAAGAGTGCCAGGAAGTAACACTCTCGTAGAGCCCTGTTTAGCTCTATATCTGGCTCGACAGTATTATTTTCAAGAGTACAGCAGATGGGAGACAAGAGAGTCTCAACTATTCACGTTTTCAGAAGCCATACTTTTACGGAGCAATCTGAACGGTACCCGCCTAAGAACAGTAAATAGTCGTAGATTGGCACGTTTGGAACGCCTCCGAAAAGTTTGACGGGTCTTGCCAAACATGCTACAGTTAATGTAGCTCATTTGGGATACATAGGAGGTTCCAATGGATTTTGTCAACGTGCGGGAGTTGAAGCTCCATACGGGGCGCGTGTTAAATCGGGTGGCGAAAAAAGGTGGGTGGGCAATTATCCTCCGTCGAGGAAAGCCCAAGGCGGCTATTATTGGCCTCAGCGAGGATGATGTTGAAGATATCGTTTTGAAAAGCCCACGGTTCTTGAAAGAGTTTCACCTGTCGCTGACGGAATATCGTCGAAAGGGCGGAATAACTCTCCAGACGGCTCGTCAGCAGCTCGGCCTGTAGTCTTCGATGCTCGTCGTAGAGCTTTCCCCGCGCGCTCTGCGCGACCTCAAAAATATTGTTCCCCAGCAGGCTCGGTCCATTCTTGATGACTATGACATCCTTAAGTCGCCTCCGTGGCCCGGCCCTCCGAAGGTCAAACGGATACAAAGCACACCCTACAGCAGGTTGCGAACGGGTGACTTCCGCTCAATTTTCCTTCGTGAAGGAAATAAAGTCATTATCTTACGTGTTGTAGATCGAAAAGATCTTGAGCGTGTCTTGAGGGGGTTACCATAAATTAGGAGGTGATCATGCGACTTGTGATTGGGATGACCGGGGCGTCGGGGGCGATGTTTGGGGTTGATTTCCTGAGGCGGTGTCCGGCAGAGAAATATCTCATTCTGACGAAGTGGGGCCGGTATGTGCTCAAGGAAGAGACCGGGCTCACCGAGCATCATCTGGCTGAGCATGTGAAGCGGGCATTCTCCGACGATGACTTGTCAGCCCCATTTGCCTCAGGCTCCACCCCATTTGATGCGCTGGTAATTTTGCCATGCTCGGCCTCCACCATGGCGAAAATTGCGTGCGGGATCGCAGACACGCTGCTGACTCGCACCGCGATGGTTGCGCTCAAAGAGCGCCGCAAGTTCATCATCGGGCTGCGCGAGACACCGCTCTCGAGCATTATGCTAGAACAAGCGCACAAGCTCTCCCTCGCCGGCGCCATCGTGATGCCCATCTCACCGCCGTTCTATCACAAACCGCAGACGCTTGAAGAGATGTCAAGCCAGTTCACCGACAAAGTGATGAATCTCCTCGGATTTGAAGCCGCGCTCCCTTGGAGAGCAGAGCAATTGGACTAGCGTATAGCGGATAGCGTACAGCGTATAGAAAAGTAAACCGTGAAAACTAATAGTTTTAAAGACCTAATTGTGTGGAAAAAAGCGTATCAACTGACGAAAGAGATTTACTCGTTCACCAAATATTTTCCTCAAGAGGAAACGTACGGCTTAACACGGCAAATACGCAGAGCCGCAATGGCTATTCCATCTAACATCGCCGAAGGGTACGGTCGACAATTCACTAAAGAGTATCGACAGTTTCTCGCAATTGCCTATGGTTCCCTCTGTGAACTTGAGACGCAATATCTCTTGTCGGTCGATTTGGGTTATGGCAAGAGAAGCGAAGGGATTGAAGGTTTGTTGAAGGAGGTTGGAGGTATGCTCTATCGTATGCTCCATCCTCTTCGTTAGGGTTTCCTATACGCTATCCGCTAAACGCTATACGCTAATTCATGAGTGATCTTCAATCTTTCCTCTCATTACTAGAGCAGCAAAACCAACTCGC
>CAYNXT010000068.1:0-509 GCA_964401235.1 uncultured Planctomycetales bacterium | reverse complement strand
CGAGCTTGAGATCACCGAGATTGCGACGCGCGTCGTGAAAGAGCAAGGACCCGCGTTGCTCTTTGAGCGCGTCAAAGGCTCGGCATATCCGCTCGCGATCAACATCCTTGGCAGCGAGAAACGGGTCGAGCTGGCTTTGGGCCGCCATCCGCAGCAGGTGGGGGGTGAGTTAAAACGGCTCCTCGAAGCCGCGATGCCTCCGCGGCCCAAACGGCTGCTCGATGAGTGGCGCACCGTCGGCCGCGTGCTCTCCATGCCGCCTAAGCGGGTGCAGCGGGCACTGTGCCAGCAGATAGAAGAAGCTCCCAACCTTTCACCGCTTCCAATCATGAAATGCTGGCCGAAGGATGCCGGGCGGTTCCTGACCTGCGGGCTTGTGATCACCTACGATCCGGATACCGATGCCCGCAATGTGGGCATCTATCGCATGCAGGTAGTAGCGCCGGATCAGCTCCTCATGCACTGGCAGATCCAAAAAGGCGGGGGATTTCACTATTGGAAGGCGGAGC
>CAYNXT010000067.1:0-8896 GCA_964401235.1 uncultured Planctomycetales bacterium | reverse complement strand
GCAGAAATGGTAGCGGGTTCCCACTCCACCTTCAAGCTGTTGATTCTCGTGTTGCTCGCAAGCGCATTCCAGATTCGCCAGCGTCGGAACTGGTCGTGCCGTCGCGCCCCGCACAACAAATCATTAGGACGATTCCAATTGGGGTCCAGAAGATTCACCAGTAAAAAATCAGCGTCTTTGCCTCCCAGGATGAACGAATCAACGGCAGAAGAGCCGGTTGGTGAAGCGGTATCGACGTCATAGGTGAGTTTCTGCACGCCGTTTCCTGCCCGAAAATCATACATCGCCTGCATGAGGCCGGCTTGGGCTAGGTAGACGGCCTTGGTCTGATTGCGGCGAAGGCTGGTGACGCGGAGATGTTGGGTCAGGAAGAGGGTCGCGCCTGCAAGGCCGACGATGACCGCGCTGATGAGCACGATCAGGCTAACGAGAAGCCACCCTCCTTGAGCGGTAGGTCGTCTTGGCACGGACGTTTAGGGACACGTGAATGCGCCGGTCGTACTGCTATAGGTACAAGTCTTGCTGTTAGGCGGGTCTGTATAGGTATAGACGTTGGCGCCTGTGTAGACCCAACTATCGACGGTGACCGGTGTATCCATCAGGAGTCGAAAGCACGCCGTGGCACTACAAGCTGTGCCACCAGCCTGGATGCAAGGTGGTAGTCCACATCCCACGTTGGGGCCCCAGTTTTCCTCAAGATTTGGAGGAAATGTTCCTACGCCCTGACCCGTTTCCTGTGCAGCATTTTTTGCTGACACCAACAGAATGCCTGAGCGCACGGCGCTAATGACGCCATCGCGAGCAGCCCGGCGGGCTTCGGTGCGCAGATCAACAAACCTGGGAACGGCGACGGCGGCGAGGATCCCGATAATCGCAATGACAATGACAAGTTCAATCAGAGTAAACCCCTTCCGCATCTCTCAACCTCCTGTCTGTTTGAAAAGTTTGACCAGATCCCACATCGGCAGCAACACGGCGGTCGCCATCATCAGAACGCCTAATCCTACCACAATCAAGAGTGCCGGTTCAATATAGGTAATAAGCCGCTTGACCGTGTAAGCCGCCTGCTGATCGAAGTACTCTGAAATGCTCTGCAAGAGCTCATCCAACCGGCCGGTCTCTTCTCCGGTCGCCACCATCTGGATGACGGCAGCGGGAAAGACCGATTCGGTCTTCATGGCGCCGGCAAGCGAGCCACCTCCCCGAATGCGATCGCGCACGCGCTCAATGGCGCCGCGCACGTAGCGATTCGGCGCGTTCTGAGCCGCCAGTGTGAGGGTTTCGAGAATCGGCACGCCGTTGTGATGGAGGGCTGCGGTCACGCGGGCAAATCGCGACATCGCAAGTTGCAGCAGCACCGGCCCCACCACCGGTAGGCGAAGCTGCCAGGTGTGCCAGCGTAGCCGGCCAGCCTCGGTGCGCACATACCACCCCCAGGCCGCCCCGACTGCACATGCCAAGAATGCGAGGAGCCAACCATAGTGTGAGAGAAAGGTGCTCAGGGCAACCAGCAGCCGTGTTTGCAGCGGTAGTTGAATGCGAAACGAGCTGAACATCTGCCCGAAGCGTGGCAGCACAAAGACCGTCATGATCAGGAGGGCGATGGAAAGTGTGCTGAGCACGATGATCGGATACTGGAGTGCATCACGAATGCGGTTGCGCAGCTCCATCTCCCACTCAAAGAGCCGAGCGAGCTGCTGCAGCACCTCATCCAAGAGCCCGCCGGCTTCTCCCACGCGGACCAAACCAAGGAAGACGGCCGTAAATACCTGTGGATGACGGCCCAGCGCCTGCGAAAAGGTGCGGCCTTCCTGGAGATCGCGGCGCACCGCGTGCAGCGTGGTTTTTAGGGTCCCAGCAGGCAGTTGGGTTTGGAGCGCGTGAAGACTTGAGAGCAGCGGCACGCCGGATTTTTGCAGCACGTGGAGCTGGCGCGTGAAGAGGTAGCACTCCTCCAGACTGACTTTCTGATGACCATTGAGATGCATTGACTTAAGCAACGACATCGGGGGGGACGACGCGGTCAAGCTCTTCTAAGGTGGTCAGCCCGTGCTGAACTTTCTGCAGCCCATCGGCCCGCATCGTGCGCATGCCCTGCTGCACCGCCAGGCTCCTGAGCGCATCCGAAGAGCGCTGCACGATGATCTTGCTACGCATGAGCTCATCGACCACCAGCAGCTCGAAAACCCCCAGTCGTCCTGAAAAGCCGGTGCTGCGGCAGGCATGACAGCCCCGCCCGTGATAGGTCACCGTCAATTCCGGATAGCGTTTCTGAAGATCCGGGGACAATCGCTGGCCTTCCTGGCAGCTCGGGCAGATACGTCGCACCAACCGCTGGCCGATAACACCCAGCAGGGTGCCGGCTAACAAATAGGGCTCTGCTTGCATGTCCAGCAGCCGGGCAATCGCTCCGGCTGCGTCATTTGTGTGCAAGGTCGAGAGGACTAAGTGACCGGTGAGAGCGGCTTGAATGGCGATTTGGGCGGTTTCCGTATCGCGAATTTCTCCGACGAGAATCACATCCGGATCTTGACGCAAAATTGAGCGCAAGCCGCCGGCAAAGGTCACACCGGCCTTCAGGTTAATCTGGGTTTGGCGAATCAGGGACATGCGGTATTCGACCGGGTCTTCAATCGTCATGATGTTTTTGGTCACATCGCTCATCTGGGTCAACGCCGCATAGAGTGTCGTCGTTTTTCCTGAGCCTGTCGGACCGGTCACCAGGAACATCCCGTGTGGCCGTTGCATGAGCTGTTGGAATTGGCCGAGCACGTCAGGAGCAAATCCCAAATCAGCAAGTTTCAATCCCACGGTGGACTGATCGAGCAGCCGGAGCACGAGATTTTCTCCGGTAATCGTGGGATAGGTGGATAACCGCACATCGACGGTGCGGCCTTCGAGCGTGAGCGTGATGTGGCCGTCTTGCGGGAGCCGGTGCTCAGCGATGTCGAGCTGGGCCATAATTTTAATTCGGCAGCAGAGCGGCTCATGCAGATTCCCCGGCAAGAGTTTCATTTCATGGAGCACGCCGTCGATGCGAAATCGCACTCGCGTCTGCTCCCCATCAGGCTCAAGATGAATATCCGAGGCGCGCGACTCAAGCGCTTCCCCGATCAGCGCGTCCACCAGTTTGATGATCGACACTTCATTGGCCGCCTCAGCCGGTGCCTTTTCCGCGACCCGGACTTGGGCTTCCGTAGCCAGCTCGGCCGTGCCCGACAGCTTAGCCTGTGTGGCGGCCTGCTCCACAACACGCATGCCATAGCTGCGCTCGACCGCCTTGCGAATCGCTTTGGGGGTGCCCACCATCGGATGGATGATCGGCAGCTTGGTGCTGGCGCGCAGCGCGTCAATCGCCACCGCATCCCACGGATCCTCCACGGCAACCGTCAAGGCGTTGTCGATGCGATACAGGGGCAGGACATGGTGTTTGCGCGCGAGCGACTCAGGCACCAAGTGCAGGACCGCCGGATCGATGCGGTAGTCTCCCACGTCGACAAAGGCCACGCCGGCGGCTTCCGCCTTGAGCGCGCCGGCTTGTTCCTCGGTCAATTTCTTGGCTTCCACCAGGACCGTCGATGGATCCGAGCGCTGCGACTGAGCTTTGGCCACGGCCGCCATCAGCTCCGCTTCGCTCAGCAAAGATTTCGTCACGGCAAGCTGCAGCCACTGGTCTTTGGTTTTCAGCAACGTCTGCCCGTTGTTCATGGAGTCGATGCGGCGAGAAGCTCTTCGACTTTGGCGATCAGCTCTTTGCCATTGAACGGTTTGGTCATGTACGCATCCGCTCCGACGACGCGTCCCATCTCCCGGTCTTCCATGCGGGAGCGCGCGCTCATCAGAACAATGGGAATGTGCTGAAATTTCTCGTCGAACTTGAGCAAGCGGCACACCTCGTAGCCATTGAGATGGGGGAGCATCAAATCCAGGATGATCAGGTTGGGGTGTTCTTCACGGCCCTTGCGCAGCGCGTCAAGCCCCTCGCTGGCGGTGATGACTTGGAATCCGGCAGACTCAAACCGCAACTTCAGCGCCAGTTGAAGTTCTTGATCGTCGTCTACGAGCAGCAGCTTTTTTGCGCGAGAGCGCTCGGCGGCCGGCGGCTGCTCAAGAAGGGCTTGGAGCGCGGCATGCTCCTGCGGGGAGAGCCGGCCGAACTCAATACCAAGCTTGTAGGCATGGCCTTCCTGTTCGACTTTTCGAAACCACACCAGCGTCCCTGTGAGATCAATGGGGGCCGAACGTCCAGGGAGTGTGAGCGAGCACAACAGTGAGGTGCCGATGGGATAGTTCACATCGCTGTAGAGACACAACCCGCCAAGGCTCAGATCCACGGTCACCGTACGGTGGAGTTGGGACGGTGCGTCGGGTGTCGAGTGAACGTCTGGACGAAAGGCCACATCCAGCGCCATGTAAGAGCGCGGGAATCGGCGCCGCTCGGCGCCTGACTGAGCAGATTGAAAAGAATCCGGCGTCATCATAAACGTTCCATCCCCTCATTGACGAGCGCCGGACGATCAGCCAGAGTGGCGGTGCATCTGGGCTTCAAGCCATTCATCGAGCACATCCCGCTTGAAGCGCCACTGACCGCCGATTTTTGCCGCAGGCACGCGACCTTCCCTGGTGAGCTTATAGACCGTCATGATATGCAGCCCCAGATATTGGGCTACTTCTCTGAGGGTCATAATCTGCTCTTTAACGTGCCGAACCCCATTCCTCTTCATGGGATCACCCCTTTCTTATCGAAGTATGCCATATGCTGACATAATTCTTCAATACTTTTACAAAATATTGATAATTACTATGAGACGCGAAGGGTTCAGAAAATTGAAGGGCACTAACCACTATCCACTAAAACTATTGGTATCGCTGCATGAGGGGATCCCACAACCCCTTGGCTTTCAGGAGGATATCCACGACCTCACGGACCGCCCCTCTCCCGCCTGCCCGTTTGGTCTGGTAATGGCAGACATGCTTGATCTCTTCCACGGCATTGGGCACCGCGACGGCCAGACCGGCTCGCAGCAGGATGGGCAGCTCCATGAGGTCATCCCCGATGGCGCAGACCTGCTCATCACTGAGACGGAAGCGTTTGAGTATGTGCTCGTAGGTTGGCAGCTTCAATAGACGGCCCTGCGCTAAAAAGTCGATCCGCATCTCCTTGGCGCGCCGCTTCAGCAGGCGGGACTGGCGAGCCGTAATGATCGCGGATTTGAGCCCCATCCGATTCCAAAACACGAGTCCGGCCCCGTCCTGCACGTCGAAGAACTTCAGCTCATCGCCGTAGTCGGCGTAGACAATGCGGCCGTCAGTCAGCACGCCATCGACATCGATGAGCAAGAGGCTCACGCGCGCGGCGCGCTGCATCACCTCGGGAGGAAGCGTCGAATTCATCCCACTACCCCCGTCACACCACAGATGGCACAGAAGCCCACAGAAACACAGAGGACGTTCCTTGAAGAAACATTCTGTGGCTCTGTGGTGTGAAGGGAAGTTTTGAAATGGCTTGTAACCATTTATACAAATCCAGCTTTCAAGAGGTCTTGGACGTCCAACAAGCCGACCGGTTTGCGCTGCCCGTTGACGACCACCAGCTCATCAATTTTGTGCTCGCGTAGCACGCTGAGAGCTTCCGCGGCGAGCCGATCCGCGTGGATCGTTTTGGGCGCGCGCGTCATGACATCCCGCACGCGAAAGGCGATGGGGTTGGAGCCGGAATCCAAGTGCCGGCGCAAATCGCCGTCGGTAAAGATACCGGTGAGGCGGCCGTGAGCATTCACCACGCTCGCACACCCGGCCCGGGCCTTGGTAATCGACAAGAGGACATCTTTCACGCGGGCGGTGTCCTTCACGACCGGGTTGGCAGAGCCGGTGCGCATCAAATCACTGACCCGCAAGAGAAGCCGCCTCCCAAGCTGGCCGCCAGGATGCAACAGGGCAAAATCTTTCTCTCGGAACCCCTTGCGTTCGGCCACGACCACAGCTAGCGCATCACCCATAGCGAGCATCGCCGTCGTTGAGGAGGTGGGCGCGAGGTTGAGCGAACAGGCTTCCTTGGTGACGCTGACATCGAGGACGGTATCGGCGTATTTCGCCAGGGAGGAAGCAGGCTTGCCCGTCATCGCAATCAGCCGGGTGCCGATACGCTTGATCACCGGCAATAACCGTGTCAGCTCCTCGGTTTCTCCGCTATTGGAGAGCGCGATGACGATATCGTGCTTGGTCACGCGCCCCATGTCGCCATGAATAGCCTCAGCTGGGTGGACCCAGTAACTCGGTGTGCCGGTGGAAGCCAGCGTGGCGGAGAGTTTCTGGCTGATGATGCCGGCCTTGCCCATCCCGGTCACGATCACTCGCCCCTTGCACGCGAGAATCAGCCCGACCGCCTGTTCAAACGAGCGGCCGATCCGCGGAATCAGACGTCGAATCGCCTCCGCCTCGATCCGCAGTACTTCCCTAGCCCGTTTGATGCTCATCTGATAGCTGATTTCCGCTGTCTGACCTCTGACTTCTGACCTCTGACTTCTGATCCATTGAGTGCCGCTCTGATTGCCTGGATCTCTTCCAATAGTTGAGGCAGATCCGCCAGCCGCAGCATATTTGGTCCGTCCACCGGCGCATGCTCGGGATCTTCGTGCACTTCCAGAAATATCCCATCACAAAAGGTCGTGGCCACGGCGGCACGCACCAGTGTTGAGACGAACTCGCGTTGGCCACCGGAAGCCCCCCCAAGCCCGCCAGGCAACTGCACCGAATGGGTGCCGTCGAAAATCACCGGACAGCCAAACCCGGAGAGCACCTGGAGGCTGCGCATGTCGGAGACCAAGTTGTTATAGCCGAAACTGGCGCCGCGCTCGGTTACCAAGACAGACCGATTGCCTACCGAGTGGGCCTTCTCGATGACGTGCTGCATATCCCACGGTGCAAGGAACTGGCCCTTTTTAATGTTCATCGGCTTGCCGGCTTTTGCTACAGCCGTGACAAAATCGGTTTGGCGGCATAAAAATGCCGGCACTTGCAGGACGTCGAGCACCTCAGCCGCAGGAGCGATCTCTTCCCGGCAGTGGACATCACTGAGGACAGGCAACCCCAGCGCCCGCTTGACCTTGGCCAACACGTTCAGCCCGGCCTTCAACCCCGGGCCTCGGAAGGAGCGTCCGGAGGTACGATTGGCTTTATCGTAGCTGCTCTTGACGATGTAGGAGACGCCGGCGCGCTCGCACATCTTGGCCATGCGCTCTGCATGGGAGAGCAAGTGCTTTTCGCTTTCAATGACATCAGGACCTGCGATCAGGACGAGGCGCTGGCCTGGTCCAATACGAAGAGAACCGACCTTCACTGGGGCGCGGTTCATGGTTTAACACGCTGTGTTTTTCGACCGGTCTTTTGCTGCTGGGCGCCGGGCGCCGGGCGCCGGGCGCTGCGGTTAAGTGCTGCGCCGATAAAGGCGCGAAAGAGCGGATGCGGTTCAAGCGGGCGCGATTTAAATTCCGGATGGAACTGTCCCGCGACGAACCACGGATGATCCGACAGCTCGATCATCTCCACGAGATCCCCGCGCTCGTAGGTGGCGGCAATGACTAAACCGGCCTTGGTAAACCGCTCGCGGTAGGTATTGTTGACCTCGTAGCGATGCCGGTGCCGCTCCTGCACGTTCTCGCGTTGATACGCGGCAAACGCCTTGGTGTCCTTTTGCAGGCGACAGGGTGACGCACCCAATCGCATCGTGCCCCCCATGGCGGTCACGCCCTGCTGCTCTTCCAGCAAACTGATCACCGGATGCGGTGTTTTCGCATCAAACTCGGTGGAATTCGCCCCGGAGAGCTCGCACACGTTTCGAGCAAATTCAATCACCGCGCATTGCATGCCAAGGCAAATCCCAAAAAACGGCGTGCCGCTTTCGCGGGCGTAGCGGATCGCTTGCAGCTTCCCCTCGATGCCGCGCGTCCCAAATCCCCCCGGGATCAAAATACCCTGCACATCGCCGAGCCATGCCTTGGCTCCCTCTTGTTCGATCTGCTCGGAGTCCACCCGTTTGACCTCGACGGCTGCGTCGTGAGCCAAGCCGCCGTGGCGCAGCGCCTCATAGATGGATTTATACGCATCCTGCAACTGAATGTATTTGCCGACGACGGCAATCCGCATCTGGTGTTTGGGATTCAGCGCGCGCTCCACGACCTTCGCGCGCCACTCCTGCAAATCATGGGCGGGGCGCTCAAGTTTGAGCATCCGCAGAATGGTTTCATCGAGTTTCTGCTGCATAAAAATGAGGGGAACCTCATAGACATCGCGCACATCAAGCGCCTGAATGACCGCCGCTGGCTCCACATTGCAAAACTGCGCAATTTTTCCACGAACCGTCTCGGAAAATGGTTTTTCCGTGCGGCACAGCAAGACATCGGCTTGCAGCCCAATCTCACGTAGCTTGCCCACCGAGTGCTGCGTGGGCTTGGTTTTCAATTCATCCGCCGCGCGGATGTATGGCACGAGGGTCAAATGCACGTTAATCGCGTTATCGCGCCCGACCTCGTTGCGCAACTGGCGAATGGCCTCAAGAAACGGCAGCCCTTCGATGTCTCCGACGGTGCCGCCCACCTCCACGATGATGACATCGACATCATCCTGGCCGGCGAGCTTGGTAATAGAGCGCTTGATCTCATCGGTAATATGCGGCACCACCTGCACCGTGCCGCCCAAGTAATCCCCGCGGCGCTCTTTGGTGATGACCGAGTAGTAGATCCGGCCGGCGGTGACGTTGTTGTCTTTCGTCATCGTCTGGCCGGTGAAGCGCTCGTAGTGGCCCAGGTCCAGGTCGGTCTCGGCCCCATCCTCCGTGACGAAAACTTCGCCGTGCTGGTAGGGGCTCATCGTGCCCGGATCGACGTTGATGTAGGGA